>JALULG010000035.1:5021-15217 GCA_027040785.1 bacterium | reverse complement strand
CAAAAGAGCTTCGCAATTTCTAATTAAAAATTCCAAAGAAGGAGAGATAGTTTTTCATGCTGATTGGGACGATTTTCCAATGTTGTTTTATCATGATTCCCATAATTATTATATCGTAGGATTAGATCCGACTTTTATGTATAATTATAATAAAACTCTTTATGAAGAATGGGCGAGAATTACGCAAGGTTTGGACGGGGTGAAATTGGAAGAAAAAATTAAAAATGATTTTGGGGCCAGTTATGTTTTTTTGGATAGAAATCATACCGGTTTAAATGATAATTTATTGATAAATACTCGTTTTGAACTGGTTTATTCCGATAATGAGGCCAGAATTTTTAAATTAAAATAATTATTTTTTGCGTTGCCGATATTGTTCCAAGGCAATAACAACAATTGCCAAAAAAGTGATTAAAAAATATTTATAATATTTTTTCTGGAAAAATGAGTTTTTTGAAAGAATTTCTTTTTTGGTGGCGCTGATTTTTCCTTGAATTTTTTTAAGATCATTTTGATATCTTGGTAATAAAGTAAATTCATTGCCTTGTTTTTGGAGTATGCCGATTATTTTAATTTGATCATTATCTTGAAAATTGTTTAAAGATATTTTTGTTTTCGGTTTTATGGTAATCAGTAATTCTCCAAAATCATCGGCAATCCAAAAGTTGTTATTTTTTTTATCTAAAATTTCGCCTTCAATTTCCAATAGCCGGTTTAAAAAATTGTCATCAATTTCATCTATGCTCGCTTTTAGGGGAAAAATTTCTTTTTTCCCCAAAATTTTGATATCGTTTTTTGATTTTATTTTTAAACGATATTTTTCTTTAAATTTATTTAAGACCCCTTTAACATTAATTTCATCACCGATGTTTAAATTTGGAAAATCAGCTTTAAACATATAAATTTCCAAACCGTTTAGATAAAAAATTTGTTTGCCAAATAAATTCGGAGGAGCGACAACCACGCCGTTAGTTTCAATTGTTTCATTAAGAGGAGCTTTGGAAATTTCAGTTATTTTTATTTTTAAAAAATCCAAATGATTTTGAATGTTTTTTTTGTTGTTATAAAAAACATTTTTTTTATTTTTTTCGTCCGGAGTGATTTCTTTTGTCCATTCCCATTTTTTATCTTTTTGAAAGTAGGAAAAACTTAAATTTTCCGGAGCGTTTTTATAAGCAATTTCCGAAATTTTTTCCCCTAGAGGGTTTAGCAGTTTAACGGTATCAAAAGTATTGTTTAGTGTTAGTTTTGTTTCTTCTTTTAAGAAAGTGTAATAATCATTTGGAAAAATTTCCAAGTCATTTTTAATAATAAATTTTTTTCCACTCTTATCTTGAATACTCCAATTTTTTAAATTAACCATTTCTTGGTTGGGATTAAAAAGTTCAATAAATTCATCATCGTCCGATCCGATCGGATTGGGAAAAATTTCGTTTATAAAAATCGGCAAATAATGCTTTGAGGAAATATTTTCGGTTTTGTTTTTGATTTTTATTTTGAAATTTAAGGTTGAAGAAGCATCCAAAGAATCAAAAGCAATAATTTTCAAATTATATTCTCCGGCTTGATGATAGGCGTGCGTCGGATTGATTAAGGTACTGGAACTTCCATCACCGAAAAACCAAATAAAAAAAATATCATTGCCGTCCGGATCGTAAGAATCAGAAGCGTCAAAAAAAATTTTTTTATTAACTTCACTTTCTTGGGGGAAATTTTCCAATTTTAAAATCGGCGGATCATTTTTGGGAGGTAAAATATTTTCTTTATCGGGTGTTGCCGTATCAGTTAAACGCCATTCATTGTTTGTGTCTCTGGCAAAACTGTAATTTTCCGGAATATTTATTTTATAAGAAATTTTATCTATCAATTTATTTTTCTGGTTATAAAGTTTTATTGTGTCTTGACTATTGTCTAACGGCAAACGGCTTTTGCTTCTTTTAATAATAAAAAATTGATTTGGCTTAATAAAAGAATTTTTGTAATTTTTTTCAAAAATTTGATAAGTTCTTTTGCTATTGTTTTTGATTGTCCAATTATTTAAAGATATGGTGGAATTTCCAATATTTTTTAATTCAATAAATTCGTTTTCATTATCGGGACCGATCGGATTGGGAAAAATTTCATTGATGATTATTTTTGGTTTTTCGTTTGTTTCCGTTTTCTCGTTTTTGTTTTGGTTTTCAGTATCGTTATTATTATCGTTAATATTTTCATTATTTTGATTTTCACTTACCCAATTACCGTTTCCGTAATCTTCTTTTTGAAAGTCTTTTCTTAACAAAGGTCCGTTGGGGCAGGGGAGATAAGTGAAACTTTCAATAATATTCCCATTGTTGTCTAGTAATTGGATTTTTTCGCCATTTTCTTTTAACGATCCCCAAGAACTATCTAAAATTAAGCCGCTAAAATTTTCTTCGGAGAGAAATTTTTCCGGATCTTGGCAAATAACAGCCGAAGAATCGGCCTCTAAAATAAAGCCGGAATTATTGTATTCTTTTAAAGAATGTTTTTCTCCATTAGGTTTTGATGAGGAAAAATTTTCCACAAATTTCCAATTTTTTAAATCTATCTTTTGATTGGTATTGTTGTGAATTTTTAAATATTCATAACCGCTTTTTTTGTAAGCGCCGATTTCAATGATTGTTAGGTCCAAGTGATTGGCTGCCAAAGAAATTTTCCCAAAAAATAAAAAAACTATATTTAATGTTAAAATATAGATAATTTTTAACAGGGTTTTCCTCATAAAAATAAGCAACCCCTCCTTTTAGATGCTGTAAGTAAACAAACTGATTGTTCCCAAAATAATGGCGATTGTTAAAACTATCCAGCTTAGAGATAATAAAACAGATGTTTTAATTATTAAAAAAAGAAAAATTGTTGATACCCCGATAACTTGTAGGATCATTTTCATTTTTCCCCAAATATTTGCTTGGACGATATGACCGTTTGCTTTGCGCCAACCCCCGTTTAATACCAATAATATTTCCAAGCTGATAATTACCAATGCCAAATAAAAACTTAAATATTTACTGATTAAGAGAAAAGCGGTTGAACCGATTAATAGCTTGTCCGCGACCGGATCGTATATTTTTCCCCAGTCTGTTATTTGGTTTCTGGTACGCGCCATTGCTCCGTCTATGGCATCGGTTGAGGCGGTAAAAAGAAAAATAAAAATTCCAAAAATATTTTTTTCTTGAATAATGCTCCAAATCACCACCGGTATTAAAAGAAAACGTAAAACAGTGATTTGGTTGGGAGTAATTGATTTTGGAATTAATTTTAAAATTGTTTTGGCCAATATTTTGTCTTGAGGGTAGAGTTTTTGTTCGGACATAATTTATTATTTGAGGCCTGAGGGGGATTCGAACCCCCGCATAACGGTTTTGCAAACCGCTGCCTTACCGCTTGGCTATCAGGCCTTTAATGTTGATTATGATATCAAACAATTTTTTAAAAGTAAAGATACTTGAAAATATTTTATATTTTTTTATAATAAAAAATAAAAAGGAGTCTAAAATGATTCTTCGTGTTGATTTCTCCAAGCGTGGTAAAGATGTTAGAGATCTTTTTAACAGGGAATTAAAAGAGAAAAAGAAGGAGGAAAAAGTTTTAAATAGAATTAGGAGGGCGATTGAAAAATCAAATCCGCCTCAAAAAGTAAAAATCAAAAAAATAAAAACCAGAATTCTTTTTTTTGCAAAAAAAACCTCCTAAGAAAGGAGGTTTTAAATTTTATTTTAAAATTTCCATTTTTAATTTTTTGATTCCAAAATTTTTCGCTGCTTGTCTGGTTGGCATCCAAATATCGGCTCTATTTGGAAAGCGAGGATGCATTCGGTCGGCTACAATATATATCTTATTGGAATATTCCGGAAAGCGAACTTTTGTGCCAAAGGGAAGGAAATTTGCCGCTATTATTCCGTCGTGAACGTGAGTTCCGTTGGCGGTAATAAAAGGAGTGCTGTCGCATTGATCAGGCGTGCTTGAATAAGCGGTTACCCAAATATAACGAATTTCTTTGATTTTTTCTTTCTTTTTCTTTTTAGTTATTTTGTTTGATTTGATTACCTCTTTATATTTAAGATTTATCTCAGTTTTGAAAAATTTTTTTCTTTTTCTGGGGGGATTATTTTTGGCAAGTCCCAGTGAAGGAAAAGAAAAATTTAAAAATAAAGATACCGCTATCATCAGATTGATAGTTGTAAATATTTTTTTATATCTTTTTTTTCTTTGATAAAAAAAATTTAAAGACATATATTTTCTTTAAAATAAAAAATTCCTTAACATATAATATGTAAGGAATGGTTTTGAATTAAACAATATAATGGCATATTTTTTGATTTTTGTCAAGGTTTTTTTGGTGTTTTTGTTTGGCAAAAAATTTTTTATATATTATTATTTATATTAGTTAAGTTCGTTTCGGGAACGATTAATTTTTTTATATATGTCAAATAATAATAATAATAAATTAAGAATTGTTCATATCAGTTCGCAAATCGCTCCTTTTTCCAAAACAGGCGGAATGGCTGATGTGGTTAATGCTTTATCAAGAAAGCAATCTCAGTTCGGTCATAAGATAATGATTTTTTCCCCTTATTATGGTTTTATTAAGAAAAAAGATTTTGAAAAAGAAACTGTTGTTAAAAAATTGGTAATTAGAATTCATGATAAAAAATACAGTTTTGCCGTTAAAAAAACCAAACTTTTTAAAAACGCAGATGTTTATTTTATTTGTAATAATAAGATGTTTGGTAGTCGCAAAATTTACGGTTCCGGTTTTGACGGTTTGCGATTTTATTTTTTTCAATTGGCGTCTTTACAATTTTTGCGACATATAAATTATATTCCCGATATAATTCATTGCCATGATTGGCATGCCGGTTTGGTTCCGGGTTTTGTTAAGCGTTCTAAATTTTTTAAATCGACCGCTACGGTTTTTACTATTCATAACATTATTTTCCAAGGACCGAAAAATTGGTGGGAAGTGCCTCCTGAAAAAAAAGATTCGGGTAGGGGAGCGCCATCAACCAGTCCGGATAAAATAGAATATATTAATTTTACCAAAAGAGGAATTATAAACGCCGATGTAATTAATACCGTTTCTGAAAGACATGCTAAAGAGATTTTGACCCAAAAATACGGACAAGGACTGGAAAGGTTGTTGCAGAAAAGAAAAAAGCACCTTTACGGAATTATTAACGGCATTGATTATCGGGTTCATAATCCGAAAACCGATAAAGATATATATTATCGTTATGATTGGAGCACTTTGCGTTATAAAAAGAAGAACAAATTGGCTCTTCAACGAGAATTAAAATTGGAGGAAGGGGAAAATATTCCTTTAATCGGATTTTCCAATCGTTTAACCGAGCAAAAGGGTGTTGAATTATTAAAGAAAATTTTTGATACTTTAATGAAAATGAAATTGCAAATTCTTATTGTCGGAGATAGATATGGAACAAAAGAATATATTGATTTTTTTAAGAAACAAGTTAGAAAACATAAGAAAAAAATAGCCATTTATTTAAAACCGCGTTTTCCGGAATATATGGAAAATAAAATGTTCGCGGCTTCTGATATGTTTTTAATGCCTTCCAGATTGGAGCCCTGCGGTATTTCTCAAATGAAAAGTTTGCGATACGGCAGTATTCCGATTGCTCATAAAACCGGCGGTTTATCAGATACGATTTTTGATTTTAATCCTTGTTCTCGTCAGGGAAACGGTTTTGTTTTTACTTCTTATAATCATCAAGAGTTTTTGGTGGCTATTGCCAGGGCGGTTGAAAATTATAAATATCCGGATACTTGGGAGTATTTAACTTGGCGGAGCATGAAACTGTCTTTTTCTTGGGAATTGCCCGCCAAGAAATATTTGGATCTTTATCACATTGCTATAAAGATAAAAAAAGAAATTATAAAACAAGAAAATAATTTATGATTTGGGTGAATTTTTTACATTTTTATCAACCTCCCAGTATGGGAAAAGAGACCATTGATGAAGTTGTTAAAAACAGCTATTCTTTTATAATAAAAATTTTAAAAGAAAATAGAAGGGCTAAAATTACAATTAATGTTAATGCTTCTTTATTGGAACATTTGGAAAAATTCGGGCATATTGATTTAATAAAAGAAATTAATAAGTTGGCGTTAAAAGGGAAGATTGAATTGGTTTTAAGCGCCGCTTATCATCCTGTTTTGGCTCTGATTCCTTTTGAGGAAGCGTTAAGGCAAATTAATTTAAGTCGTCAGATAAATAAAA
The DNA here is from genome assembly GCA_027040785.1 of bacterium. Lineage (GTDB taxonomy): Bacteria > Patescibacteriota > Patescibacteriia > JAACEG01 > JAACEG01 > JALULG01. The sequence goes on along the minus strand of JALULG010000035.1, from coordinate 8,958 downwards.
AATTTTTTCCAAAAATAAAAATAAAAGGATTTTTCTTTCCGGAAATGGTTTATGATAAAAAAATCGCTCAAAAATTAAAAAAAATTGGCATTAAATGGATTATTTTAGATGAACTTTCTTATAACGGCCGTTTTGGTAAGATTGAATATGAGAAAAAATATATTGATAAAAATTCGGGATTGGAAATTATTTTTCGTAATAGAGAATTTTCTCAAGATTATCCTCCTAAAAAAGTTTTAGAAACGAGTAAAAAAGGAAAAGACAAAATAATAATTACCGGAACGGACGCTGAACTTTATGGAGATAGGCATATTGATTTTGAAGGGGATTTTTATTGGGCGCTTAAAAATAAAAATATTTCGGTTTTAACCGTTAGTGATTTTTTAAAAATTAGAAAAGAAAAAGAATTTGTTAATCCAAAAATTCTCTCTTGGGACACCACTGAAAAAAAATTTCAAAAAGGAGAAGCACTCTATTTATGGAATAACCCTAAAAACAATATTCATAAAAAATTATGGGAACTAACTTATTTTGCCGTTAAAACAGTGGAGAACAACAGAAAAGATAAGGCCTATAAATGGGCAAGATGGCGTTTGGACAGAGGTATTTCCAGTTGCGTTTATTGGTGGGCCAGTGAAGGAGATGTTGGCTCGTGGAGTTTGCCGGCTTGGCATCCTGATCAAATTATTATTGGAGCGAAGGATTTGGTCAGAAGTATTCGTAGCTTGGAAAATATTTCCGTAACGGAAAAATTAAAGGCGGAAAAACTATATTTGGATATTAACAGATTGGTTTGGAAAAAACATTGGACAAAATATTATCGGAAAAAATAATTTATGCTAAAAGAAGAAAAAATTCAAGAAATTTTCAGAAAGATTTTAAACAAACATCAATTAAAACCTCTTTATATTATGAGCACCAGCGGTGATTTTTTGGTTTGGCAATGTGTTGATGAGCAGGGCGAGAATTATATTTTGAAAATCAGAAAAAAAGACGACAAAGCGCTTAAAAGAGAATTTATAAATGAAATTTTAATTAATATATTTTTGGAAAAAAAACGTTTAAAATCTTTTCCTTATAAAATTATTGATTATAGTTTTAAAAATAAACCGGAATTTTTGTTGTATAAAATGTTATCCGGACAAGCATTGAATGGCTATTATTTTTTAATCGGCAGTCGTAATAAGAAAAATTATTATCCTAAAAAAATTGTTTATTTGCTTAATTTTTTACAATCTCAAACAGAGTATTTTAAAAAATTTCATCATTCGATAAAATTAAGAAAAAAAGATGCTAAATTTTAAACTTTAAAGATACTTGTAGTAAATATTTTTCCAAAGATGATATTGATTGCGCCCGAAAAATAATTAAAAATAATTCCGTTTTACTGAACAAAAAAATAGTTCTTTCTCATGGAGATTTGAATCCGAAAAACATTATTTATATCAATGAGAACAAAACTACTTTTATTGATTGGACCGATGTTTCCTTGAGCAATCCGCTTAGCGATGTTGTTAGTTTATATTTAAATAGTTGGAACGACAAAGTTCATCAATTTTTGTTAAAAAAAACGGCCTTAAAAAAAATTTACAATTCGGAAAAACTTTTTAGTTTAAATGTTTTGATTTTTACAGGAAAATTTTTACAAACTTTGGAGGATTCTCTAATTGGTTTAAACGATGATTTTCAAAAGAAGGTTATTAGCTTGGAAACCAAAAATAAATTGGAAAATAAAATTAAAAAAGCCATTAAGGAAATAATCAAAGAATTTCGAAAAGCTTTAGTTTGTTTCTTAGATGAAACTTATTTAGATGAAAAGAAATGTGTAAATAATGTTATTGAGGTGTTTTCCGATAAAGATTTTGTCAAATGTTTTTTTGCAAAAAACAAAAAAGAGTTAGGATTAAAAACGAAAATAAAAAATCTTGATATTAAAATTTTTCATAAAAGATATGGAGATTTAAGCAAACGTTTTATTGCCAGATATTCTTTTAAAGATAGTCATAAAGAAAAAAAATATATAGGCAAAATTCGTATTTTTAAAAATAACAATATGGCCAAAAAATCATATTTGGCTACAAAAACCATTTGGAAGAATACTTCTTTTGGAAAAGAAATTATTCCCAATCCTTTAAATTATTTTGATAAATATCAAATATTTTTTTACGAAAACGTGGAGGGGGTTTCTTTCAGTGAATTGCTAAAAAAAGAAGAATTGTCTCATGAAGATAAAATAATAAAAATAGAAAAGATAGCCGAACACTTGGCAATGTTACATAAAGTTAATATAAAAAATATTTCTCGAAACAAACTAATGCAATACGAGGGAGTTTTTCTTTACCTTGATGATTTGAACGCTTATTTAAGAAAATCTCCGGAAGATTATAAAAAGCGGATCAGAAAAATAATTTTCAAAACCAAAAAAGAAATTAAAAACAATATTTTTAAACAAAGGAGCTTGATACACGGTGATTTTCAAATTGAAAATTTGATTTTTAACGGGGAAAATATTAAATTTATTGATTTTGATGATTGTGAAATAAATGATCCCTTGATAGATGTGGGTAATTTCTTGGTTCAGATGTATTATGGAGGGGTAATGGGAACTTATATAGATGAATATAGATTGTTGTTTTTGGAATTTTATTTGAATTATAATGAAAAAATAAAAAGAAAAGATTTAAATAAGAGATTGAATTTGTATATTATAATTGCTAAAATAAAAAATATCGGGCAATTACTTAAAAAGAAAGAATTAAAAAACGATGATATCGCTTTAATTCGTTGGGATATTTTTAAAATGGAAAAAAGGTTGAAAAATTTGGAAAAAGATCCTTTATATTTTTTTAAAAATTAAAAAATTTAATTTATGCTGATTGATCTCCAATTTCATTCCACTTATTCCGATGGTTCTTTGACCCCGACACAACTCGCTTCTTTTTTAAAAAAATTTAATGTTAAAGTGGCCGCTTTAACCGATCATAATACTGTCGCCGGTTTAGATGAATTTTTTAAAGCTTGTAAAAAAAATAGAATTAAGCCGATTGCCGGAATAGAGCTTTATGTGCGTTACGGCTCCAAAAAGATGAATTTTTTATTTTATAATTTTGACAAAGACGCTCCGGAATTTCATAAATTTTTAAGACAAACACAGATTAAAAGATATAAAAACGTTGTAAAGGCATTAAAATTTTGGCAAGAAAAAGGTTTTGATATTAATATTGAAAATATTTTAAGTCAATATAATCATTATATTCCGATAAATGGGATAATTAGGAGTATTAGAAAAAATCCTGAAAATGAAAAAATTATCAGAAAAGATTTGCAAACCGATATTCCTCATGAATGGGAGATTATTCGGTATTATTTTAAAAACAAAAAAAGATATTTTTTAAATGAAACTTATGTTGATATCAGTAGGTTGCAAAGATTGCATCAAAAAATAGGCGGACAAATCATTTTGGCTCATCCCAGTAAACAACATATTAAAAAAGAATTAATGTTGAAAATGATAGATGAAAAATTGATTGACGGAGTGGAAATTTTAAGTCCTCATCACAGTTGGGATACTATTTCTTATTATCAACATATATTAAAAGGGCGAAATATTATTATTAGCGGCGGTTCTGATTTTCACGGTTTTGATAAGATTAAAAGCAGGCTTAATTGTTCTTGGAAATATTTTAGCATAGATACTTTGTTGTTGAAAAATATAAACAGAATTATTAAAATTAAATAATTTTTTATGTTTAAAAAAGATAAAATTTTATTGGTTTCCGCCGAAGTGAAGCCGTTCGCAAAAGAGGGTGGTTTGGGGGATGTGGCTTCCAGTTTGCCAAGAGCTTTAAAGAAAAGGGATGTAGATATCAGAATAATAATGCCAAAGTACGCTTCAATTGACGAAAAAAAATATAAATTAAAAAGAATAGTCAGTAAT
>JALULG010000035.1:0-5011 GCA_027040785.1 bacterium | reverse complement strand
AAAGTTTTTTAAGGAAAGAAAAGGTGAAAGTTTATTTTATTGAAAATAAAAAATATTTTAAATGGAAAAAAGTTTATCTGGAAAGTAACAATAAAAAAAATAAAATCAGTGATCCCGACAGATTTTTGTTTTTTTCATTGGCGGTTATTCGTTCTTTGCCAAGATTAAAATTTAAGCCCAATGTAATACATCTTAATGATTATCACACTTCTTTTGTTTCAGTATTGTTAAAAGTTTTTCAAGATAAATATCTTGAAAATATAAAAAGCGTTTTAACAATTCATAATTTAAAATATCAAGGAAAAACCGGTTTAAAAACTTTAAATATCGCCAATTTAAATAAAAATTCTTTAAAAACATTAAAAGATGATGCTAAAAGCGGAAAAATAAATTTTTTATTGCAAGGAATTTTAAACGCCGATATTATTACAACGGTTAGTCAAAGTTATGCCAAAGAGATAACGACCAAAGAATTTGGGGAAGGCTTGGAAAAATATTTACGAAAAAGAAAAAAAGATTTATTCGGGATTTTGAACGGTATTGATGTTGGTTTTTTAAATCCCTTAAAAGATAAAAATATAAAATATAATTATTCTTTTACAACCCTTGAAAGAAAAGTAAAAAATAAAATTTTTTTACAAAAAAAACTCGGTTTAAAAGTGGACGAATCTGTCGCTTTGGTGGGTTTGGTCTCTCGTTTGGTTTGGCAAAAAGGCTTAGATTTGATTAATGATGATTTTGCAAAATTGGATTGTCAATTTGTTTTTTTGGGGACCGGCTATAAAGATTATGAAAATCACTTAAAAAAAATGGCCCGAAAATATCCGGGAAAAATATCAACTAAGATAATGTTTGATTCTGTTTTAGCCAATCAAATTTATGCCGGTGCTGATATTTTTTTAATGCCGTCTCGTTTTGAACCTTGCGGATTGGGACAAATGATTGCTATGAGATATGGAACCGTTCCTTTGGTTAGAGCGACGGGAGGATTAAAAGATACGGTAATTCCTTATTTGAAAAATAAAGAAGGGAACGGTTTTGTTTTTAAAAAATTTGATTCCAAATCTTTTTTGAAAGAACTGAAAAGAGCTTTATCTTTGTATGATAAAAATAAAAAGGAATGGAGAAAGATTCAAATCAGGGATATGAAAAAAGATTTTTCTTGGAATAATTCCGCTAAAGAATATTTAAAAATATATAAAAAATTAATTAAATAAATATGTTAAAAAAATCAGAATTAAGAAAGTCTTATTTTTTAGACAAATATGTTTTGATAACGCCGGGGAGGGCGAAAAGACCCAGAGATATTAAGGAGCAAACAGTTATTAAAAGAACGGGTAAATGTGTTTTTTGTCCGGAAAATATTGAAAAAGATCTAATTGTTAAAAAATTTGGTAAAGGAAAGAAATGGGATATTATGGTTTTAAAAAATAAATTTCCGGCAGTTACTCCCGATAATGAAAGGGCTTATGGTTATCAAGAAGTAATTGTGGAAACCCCGTTTCATTCCAAAATTTTAGCAAAATTACCTTTAAAACAAATAGGGTTGTTGTTTAAAGTTTACGCAGATAGAATCAAAGTTTTATCTCGGGATAAAAAAATAAAATATATTTTGATTTTTAAAAATGAGGGTTCAAAAGCCGGCGCTTCAATCGTTCATGACCATTCTCAGGTTTTTGCCACCTCCATTTTACCGCCGGATGTTAAGGAGGAAATGGATTTATTGGAAGAATATGAAAAGAAAAGCGGTCAATGCGCTTATTGCGATATTATTGAAACCGAATCTAAAGGACCCAGAAAAATTTTTGATGATAAATGGGTAATCGCTTTTACTCCTTATGCTTCGCGTTTTCATTACGAGGCCTGGATTTTTACCAAAAGACCACTTGACAATATTACGGAATTAAATAATAGTGAAATTAAGTCTTTCAGCAGGGCTTTGAAAATGATTTTATTAAAGTTAGACAGTTTGGGAATTAGTTATAATTATTTTTTTCATCAAGTAATAGATGAAAAAAAACAACATTTTCATCTTAAGATAGAGCCGAGAGACAGCATTTGGGCCGGAATAGAGTTGGGGTCCGGATTGGTGATAAATTCCGTTTCCCCGGAAGAGGCGGCCAAATTTTATCGTTCTTAATTATTAATGAAATTTAATTTTATGGTAAATTTTTATTACACTTTTTTGTATAATCCGATTTTTAATTTATTGGTTTTTTTGTATAATATTATCCCGGGACATGATGTCGGAGTGGCGATCATTGTTTTAACGATAATAATTAAATTATTATTGTTGCCTCTTTCTTTAAAAGCAACCAAATCACAAAAAGTTCTTCAAGATATTCAGCCAAAAATGGATGAAATCAAAAAAAAGTATAAAGATAATAAAGAGGCGCAGGCAAAAGCTTTAATGGATCTTTATAAAAAAGAAAAAGTCAATCCATTATCATCTTGTTTCCCGCTTCTGATCCAGTTTCCTTTTTTAATAGCTTTGTTTCAAGTTTTTCGCAACGGTTTTAATCCAAGCGCTTTACAAGTGGTTTATCCGTTTATTCATCGTCCCGATCATTTAAATCCGATAAGTTTGGGTCATATAGATTTGTCAAATCCAATTCCATTATTGGCAGTTTTAACCGGTATTGCTCAATTTTGGCAAACAAAAATGCTTTCTCATAAAAAACCGCCTATTAAATCGGAAGGGGCGAAAGATGAAAGTATGACCGCTATGATGAATAAGCAAATGATGTATGTAATGCCAATTTTAACTGTTTTTATCGGACTTCGTTTTCCGGGTGGTTTGCTTTTGTATTGGTTCGTAAATACTCTTTTGATGATTCTCCAACAAGAAATAATGTTTAAAAAAGACAAAAAAATAAGTGATAAAAATAATTTAAAATGATTATTAAAGGAAAAAATTTAATCAATTTAAGAGTGGAAACGGAATCCGGTGATTACTTGGGAAAAGTTTATGATTTTTTAATTGATACCGAGACTTATGAAATATTAAAATATTATATAAAGGGGGGAAGTTTTTTAAATAAAGTTTTTCCCAAAGAATTGATTATTGATCGTTTACAAATAGTTGCAATTACAAAAGAAAAAATGATTGTCAATGATTTGGATATAAAAAATTTGGAAGAAGTAAAAGGGTTGGAGCCGATAACTTAATAAATTTTCAGGATTTATTTTTCTCATACAAAAAACAGAGTTTGATACTCTGTTTTGTGTATTTTTATATATTGGACCTGTCGCCAAATTCCGTTTTTCGCCAATTTTCCCAAATTTCGCCTGCGACTTGTTAAAAAAATTCATCAAAAACGAAATTTGGCGACAGGTCCATATTAAAAATTTCTTTTTTTACCAACTATAATATTTAAAGCTTTGGGCGCTATTTCAATTTTTAAAGGAAATTTTATCTCGTAACCGTTATCGCAAACGGCTGTTTTTTCTGTCTTGCTTTTAGAAGAAACCGATAATTTTTTTAATGGAATTATTGTTATCTCTTTTTCTTTTTTTTGTTTAGCGAATTTAAAAATATTTGTAAAAATATTTCCGGTTTCTTTTTTAATAGTTAAATCCAAAAGACCATCATCAGGGTTAAAAAAATTTTTTAGATCTTTATTTAAATCAAATTTTTTTTGAATACTTTTTTTGTTCGCTAAATTATAAACAACTACCATTCCTTTGCCACCCTTAAAACTTAATTGATAATTGCCTTCGCAATCAATTTTGGTGTTTTTGTTTATTTCAAATAAAAGATTGGAAATACAAAAAGTATTGTTTATTTTTATCAAGTCTATTTTTTTCACTCTTCTTTGACTCAAAATATCACAGGCCTCTTCTTCTTTTGGAATTCCCAGGGTTTTAGCTATTTTATTATTTGTTCCAATAGGAATAATTCCTATGGTGATGTTGTGTTTGGCGGCTGTTTTGATGATTTTGTCAACCGTTTGGTCGTTACCGACAGCTACTATTGTAGTGGCTCCTTTCTTAATCTCTTCATCAAGTAATCTTTCCGGATCAATTAACATTGATACTCTGCCTATTTTTCCGTTTATTCCTAAATCAACTGTCCTGTTTTCTATACGATGAAGTATTTTTTGATATTTACTGTCATTCAAAAAAGAGTCGTAAAGATAATAATACATAGTGTTTACTATTTGTAAGACAGTGTTTATTTTTGAGCAATTTTATTTTTTTCGTTTGTTTGTTTTTCCGGATTTTCATTTTTAGGGACCTGCGCTTTTTCAGCCATTTTGATTCGGCCGTTGATTTGAGCGCCCGGATCAACTGATAAAATTTGGGCATTGATATCCCCGTTAATTTTGGCGGTTTCAGTGATTTCCAAACTTTCTTTGGCTTTGATATTTCCAATAACTTCTCCGGCGACCATAATTCGTTTCGCTTGCAAATTAGCGATTATAACCGCTTTTTCTCCGACTATCAAATCGTTCCCGATTTTTAATGTTCCTTCAAGATGACCGTCTATTTGCATACTGCCATCTGTTTGAAAGTCTCCTTTTACCTTAACAAGTGGACCTATAATGGTTTCAATTTCTTTTTCATTGATTTGTTGGTTTTTAAACATAGAGCTTAAATTAAATTAATTATTATTTTTATAATATCTGAGAAGAGTTTATTTGTCAAAATTTTTTTATTGTAGTTAAATTATTGTAACGCCCTTGTAGTTCAATGGATAGAACAAGTCCCTCCTAAGGATTAGATGTAGGTTCGATTCCTGCCAAGGGCACAATTAAAGCGTTTTAGATGAAATAAGTAAAATAAAATTGCAAATTAAGGCAATAACGGAATAGGTAAATATTGTTGAAGAGAAGTTAAATTCATAAACATTAAAAAATGTTTCCTCTACAATAAAGACAATGAAAAGAAAATTTAAAACAGTAAAAAAAAGAAAAAAATAAAAAAAGTTTTTGGAAATTAATTATAAAAAAAAATCATTTGCATTTTTAGTTTTCTTTTTTTTGCTAAAATATGCAAGATTGGCCAGAAT
>JALULG010000034.1 GCA_027040785.1 bacterium | reverse complement strand
GGTAAAACTTTTGTATTGTATTTTTCTTTTAATGTCATAATATTTCTTAACTAAATATTTTTAAAAATTTTCTTTACATTTCTTACAAATTCTAACCTTTTTTTTATCTTTTAAAATCTTAAAAGAAACCCTGGTTTCTTTTGAACATTTTGGACAAATTAAAATTACATTTGAAATATCCATTGGGGCCGGAAACTGAATTCTTTGACCGGTTTCTCCTTCTTTTCTGGGACGCATATGTTTTGTTCTCAAATTCAAACCTTCAACGGAAACTTTTTGAGTAGACGGAGAAACCTTCAAAACTTTACCGGTTTTCCCTTTATCTTTTCCACAAATTATTTTTACTTTGTCACCTTTTTTTATTTTCATATCCAATAAATTATTAAATTATTTACAAAACTTCCGGAGCTAAAGAAATAATTTTAATAAAACCTTTTTCTCTCAATTCTCTGGCTACCGGCCCAAAAATACGTGTTCCTTTGGGATCTTTGCTTTTTTTATCTATAATAACAACCGCATTTTCATCAAAACGCAAATAAGTACCGTCTTTTCTGCGAATTTCTTTTTTGGTTCTCACTACCACCGCATCCAAAACATCACTTTTTTTTACCATACTATGTGGTTGAGCTTCCTTAACGGTTATTTTAATTATGCTACCGATTTTTCCATATCTAATACCGGTTCCTCCGGGCAAACCAATACATTGAACTTTTTTCGCGCCGGTATTATCGGCCACTTTTAACATTGTTTTATGTTGAATCATATTTTTATAATATTATTAAAATTATTTTTCAAGAACTCTCCATTTTTTATCTTTACTGAACGGACGACAAGCTATAAAAACCACTTTGTCTCCGGCTTTATATTTATTCTTTTCATCATGAACTTTATATTTCTTACTTACAGTATATCTTTTTTTGTACTTAGGGTGAGTTTTTGTCCTATCAACTCTTACAACAATGGTTTTATCCATCTTATCGGAAACAACCACCCCCTTAAAAATTCTATCTATTTTTTTCTTTTTTTCCATATTATTATTTTGATTGATTTAAAATAGTTAAAATTCTAGCAATCTCTTTTTTAACCGCTGAGATTTCTTTAACATTTTTTAACTGATGATTACTGTCTTTGAACCTTAACTCTCTTAATTTTTCACGATTTTCAAGCAATCTGATATTTAATTTTTCTTTTGATAATGTTCTTAACTCTTTAATATCCATATATTTATTTTACTATAAATTTACATTTAACCGGTAATTTATAAGAAGCCAGACGCATAGCTTCACGAGCTTGTTCTTCTGTTACTCCTGATATTTCAAACAATATCATTCCACTTCTAACTACCGCCACATAATGATCAACAGCTCCTTTTCCACCACCCATCGGAACTTCCGCACTCTTGGAAGTTACGGGTTTATCCGGAAAAATTCTAATCCAAACTTTTCCTTTTCTTTTCAATTCATGAGTAATCGTTCTACGAGCGGATTCAATTTGACGAGAGGTAATCCATTTTGCTGATTGTGCTTTTAAACCGAAAGTTCCAAAAGCAATCTTTGTTTTAGTTGTGCTAAAATCTCTTTTTAATCGTCTTCCTTTATGTGACTTTCTATATTTTGTTTTCTTCGGAGCTAACATAATATGAATAATTAATTCTAATTTATTTTTTATTTTTTATTTGTTTTTTCTTTTTTATCAAAAACATCACCCTTATAAATCCAAACTTTTACACCAATCACACCATAAATCGTATTTGCCGGTTTAAAAGCATAATCAATATCAGCTCTTAAAGTATGCAAAGGTAAATTTCCGTCCGAAATATGTTCTGTTCTAGCAATCTCAACTCCATTTAATCTTCCGGAAACCATAATTTTCACTCCTTTGGCACCCGCCTTACTTACTCTCCCCAAAGCTTGTTTGATAGCTCTTCTAAAAGGTATTCTTTTTTCAATATCGGCAACAATCGTTTGAGCAACCAACTCGGCTGATAAATTAACATTTTTTACTTCTTTAACATTTAAATTTACCGTTGTTTTATTTTTTTTGTTTTGATTGTTTTTAAAAAATTTTTTTATTATCTCTTGACGTAAATCCTCAATTCCGGAGCCACCTCTACCGATTATCATGCCGGGCTTTGAAGAAAATAAATTTAATTCAACGGTATTACCGGATCTTTTAATTTCTATTTTGGCGATCCCCATACTTTTCAATTTTTTCTTTAAAAAATCTTTCAATAAAATATCTTCACGCAAAAACTTGCTAAAATCTTTTTCTGCAAACCAATGAGAATCCCATTTATAAATACTACTCAATCTAAATAATTTTGGATTAATTTTTTGTCCCATAAAATATATTTTACAATTTGTAATTAACCTGATTTTCTTTGAAAAACCTTTTTTACTTTTTCTCCCGACTGTTTTTTAGCGGGTTTTTTGGAACTTGTTTTATGATCATGTTGATCTTTATTATCAAGCCCCTTTTTCAAATCTTTCACTTTTACAATGTCATCTTTTTTATTATTTGAATTCTTTTTTTTCTTTTTAATATCTCCCTCACCTTCTAAAACAACGGAAACATGAGAAGTTCTTTTTCTGATAGTGGTAGCTCTTCCATACGCTCTCGGTCGCCACCTTTTAATGGTCGGTCCCTCATCAACTCTTATTTCTTTTATTTTTAAAGTGTCTTTTTTAATTTCAAAATTATTTTCAGCATTGGCAACCGCGGATTTCAATAATTTTTCCAAAGGTTTTGAAGCCGCTTTGGTTATATATTTTAATTGATCCAAAGCATCAAGCGCTTTTAAATTTCTTATAACATCAACAACCAAACGCACTTTTTTGGGGCTAATCTTAATATGTCTTGCTTTTGCTTTAATTTCCATATCTATAAAATTAATAATGATTTAATTATTTACCTTTATTTTGTTCTTTAGCCATTTTACCTCCATGAGAAATAAACTTTCTGGTTGGAGAAAATTCTCCCAACTTATGACCAACCATATTTTCTGAAATATACACCGGAATATGCTCTTTTCCATTATGCACACCGATCGTAAAACCAACCATTTCAGGAGTAATAGTACAAGCTCTATCCCAAGTCTTAATAACGGTTTTATCTCCCTGCTTTAAATTTTTTATCTTCTTTAACAATTTCTCGTTTATATATGGACCTTTTTTTAAACTTCTAGACATAGTTATTTTTATTACTTTGATTTTAAAATATATTATCTTCTTTTCTTTTTTCTTCTTTGTAAAATCAATTTATCAGAACTTTTATTTTTCTTTCTGGTTTTAACTCCCAAAGCCGGTTTTCCCCAAGGAGTTTTCGGATGTTTCAAACCAATCGGTTGATTACCTTCGCCTCCTCCATGAGGATGATCAACCGGATTCATTACTTTACCCCTTACGGTTGGTCTTATCCCTTTATGTCTAACTCTACCCGCTTTTCCCCATCTTATCAAACGATAATCAGGATTGCTAACTTGTCCAATACTGGCCATACATTCTTTGGAAACCAACCTCACTTCTCCGGAAGGCATTTTTAATTGAGCATATTTATCTTCAACTCCCATAACCTTAACCTCAGTTCCGGCCCCTCTGGCAATTTTTGCTCCACCACCGGGAACCAATTCAATGTTATAAACACTGATTCCGGCAGAAATGTTTTTCAAAGGCATTCTATTTCCAACTTTTATTTCAATGTCATCTTTTTTTGAAGCGATTATTTTATCTCCAACTTTTAAACCATTCGGAGCAATGATATATTTTTTGCTTTTATCTTCATATTGCACCAATGCTATTCTAGCCCCTCTGTTCGGATCATATTCAATAGCCAAAACTTCTGCGGACATATCCAATTTATCTTGTTTAAAATCTATAATTCTAATATACCTTTTAGCTCCTCCGCCTCTATGACGAACAGTAATTTTCCCTTGATTGTTTCTCCCGCCTTTTCTTTTTTTAATTTTTAACAACGACTTTTCCGGTTTCTTCTTTGTAATATCATCAAAACTCTGAACTGATGAAATTCTCCTTCCCGGTGTTGTTGGTTTATATCTTTTAATAGCCATATTTCTATTTTATAAAAGTTATTAAATTCCTTAAACTGCAGGGTGAATATCTATTGAATCCCCTTTCTTTAAAGTGATAATCGCTTTTTTCCTGTCCTTTCTTTTACCACTCACTTTTCCATACCTAACCTTTTTTCCTTTTATTTTAATAATATTTACCGCTACCGGTTCCACGCCGTAAACATCTTTTATCGCTCTTTTAATATCAATCTTATTGGCATTTTGAAAAACTTCAAAAACATATTTATTATAAGTCGCCATTTCAGCGGCTTTTTCAGTAATTAAAGGTTTTACCAAAATTCTATAAGCAAAACCGCTTTTTCTTTTTTCTGTTGTTTCAACATCTTTTTTACTTTTCTTTCCTCTTTCATCAGCAAGTTTTTTAGATTCTTTTTCTTTTTTTTCTAAATTGTTTTCATCTTTTTTCAAAACTTCTTCTTTTTCTTTATTTTTTTTTCCTTTTATTTTATTTAAAATTCCCATATTCTTAATATTAACTAACTATTTACTTATACGCTTTTGAAATTCATCAAGAGCTTGAACCGTAATAAATAAATATTTATATTTTAAAACATCAACAATATTTAAACTGTTTTCGGCAATAGCTTGAGCGTTTGAAATGTTTCTAATCGCTCTGGAAATGTCTTTTTCTTTTTTAGCAAGCACAAACAATGTTTTATTTTTCAATTCTTTTTCTTCTTTAATAATTTTTTTGTCAAAATTATTTAAAATAGCAACCATTTCTTTGGTTTTTAATTCTTTCAGATCAATCTTATCAATCAAAATAAATTTATTTCCTTTAACTTTTTCAGAAAGAGACATAAACATTGCTTTCCTTTTCATTTTCTTATTAATATCTTTTGAAAAATTTCTTTCTTTGCTTGGACCAAAAGTCACTCCCCCGCCAATCCAAATAGGACTTCTACTTGACCCCGCGCGAGCTCTTCCGGTTCCTTTTTGCTTCCACGGCTTTTTACCGCCACCACGAACTTCACTTCTATCTTTGGCATGAGCCAAAACTTGACGAGAGTTTGCTTGTTGAGCGATTACCGCTTGACTAACCAGCTCCGGTTTTATCTCTACATTAAATATTTCCGAATTTAATTTTTCAGTTCCTATTTCTTCCGCTTTTTGATTATGCAATTTTACTTTAACATCAGACATAATATGATATATTTATTTTAAATTATTTTATTTTTGATTTTCTTCCGCTTTTTTTTCAATTTCTTTTTCTTTTTTATCTTCTTTTTTACTTCCTTTCTCTTTCTTTGCTTCTTTTTCTTCTTTTTTAACTTTCATTTCGCCATCCGCAGATAAAAGTATTAAAGAATTTCTCGCGCCCGGAACAGCTCCTTTTAATTTAATCAAATTATTATCC
>JALULG010000033.1 GCA_027040785.1 bacterium | reverse complement strand
AATTTGGGAGCCAGAAAATAAAAAATAAATTTATAAAATATATTATTTATAAAAAAAGGAAATATAAAATGAGAGTTATTAGGATATTGAAAATATTTTCAATATTATTAATTTTTATTACTACACGTAGTTTCGGTATTACTTTAGAAGAAGATTTTAAAAATTATAAAATAAAATGCAAAGAGGGGGATTTAAAAAGCTGTGTAAATGCAGGTTTGGTTTATTTGAGCGGAGTTGGTACAAAAAAAGATTACGAAAAAGCAAGAGAATATTTTAAAAAGTCTTGTGATAAATGCCAAAATAGTGGATGTAACTATTTGGGTGATATTTTTGCTAATGGTTTAGGAGTTAAAAAAGATTACAAAAAAGCTTATGTTCTTTATAAAAAAGCTTGTGAAAATGACTATATGCCTGCTTGCAACTCTTTGGGGTTACTATGTTTAAATGGATATGGTGTAAAAAAAAATAGTCTAAAAGCAATAGAGTATTTTACTAATGCGTGCTATGAAAATAATTATATGGATTCTTGTAACAATATAGCAATTTTATATATGCTTGGCAAAAGTGGTGTTAATAAAAACCACAAAAGAGCTAAAGAGCTTTTTGAAAGAAGCTGTTATCTTAATTCTGCCAAAGGCTGTATGGGATTAGGTGATATTTATAAAAATGGCTATGGTGTAGAAGCTAATAAAAGTATGGCTGCATATTATTATGAAAAAGCTTGTAATTGCGGTGAATTAGATGATAATACTTATAAAGCTTGTTTGAATAGTGGTTTGATATATTATCATTCGGGTAAATATACGAAAGCAAAAAAAATATTAGAAAAAACTTGTAATGACAATAATAAAACAAGTTGTGCATATTTAGGTATGCTTTTTTACAAAGGTAAGGGAGTTGAAAAAAATATAAAAAAAGGTTTAATGTTTTTAAAGAAAAGTTGTGATAATAATTTTTCTTTTGCCTGTTATAATTTGGGTGCAATTTATATTAAAGATATAAAAGATTATAAAAAAGCACAAAAATATTTTAAAAAAGCTTGTAAAATAGGCGATAAAGAGTCGTGTAATATTGTTAAAAAAATAGAAACCTTTAAAAAGAAAAACTAGAAAACTAGGGGTTGGTAAGATACGAGTCGCCACCTTAAAATTCCCCCTAAAAAGTCTAAGAAAATAGGAAAATAAGGGGACGAAAATAAGGGAACTGGTGATAACAATAATACCTCCATCTCTCAAACCCACTTAACTACACCACCCCAAATAACAACCAAACAAGCTATCTTTACGACAAAGCAAACCGCCTAAGAAAAATTAAAAAACCAGATAACACCCAAATAGAGTATATCTATAATAAAGGAAGACTCACTCAAATTAAATCACCAAAAGAGACAATTAATTACACTTACGCCTTTAATAATTTAGTAAGCTCTATAAGCAATGGCAATATAGAACTAAACTTCAGTTACGATGGCAACCTATTAACAAAACAAACTTCCTCTTA
>JALULG010000032.1 GCA_027040785.1 bacterium | reverse complement strand
TACCAACACCCAATCATTCTCTTTAAATTCCATAAAAACTCCTTATTCTGCTTTTTTGCTTCCAGCATTGCCTTTTAGATTTTCATTATATCACAAAACACCTGCCTCACATTGCCATTTCCCGCCAAAAAGAAGTGGCAGTAAATGTTCCTGGATAAATTTTGCCACAAGTTTGCCACAAGTGCCACAAGTGTCCGGAAACAGATTCCAAATAAACAAGTGAGACTGTTTTTTCCAGGAAGATTTAGTCTCATTAGGTTATTGCAGTCAGTTTAGGAGGGCAGAGAGGCAAACCCTAGGTGGCGGAGAGTTTGCCTCTCGCGGGGGACGTTTAAAATCTGTTTCTTATTTTCAATCTTGCGCCTATTACCGCCATCTGAAAGAAAATATAATCAATTACCCCCCAAATGTCAACTTTTTATTTGCATTTTCTAAAGTTAATGCACTTAGATTAAAGGCATAAGGCTGAAAAATAAAATTTAAATTCTGACGTCATTCGATATCAAAATGTAAAAGAAGTCAAAAGAACCTCTCCTTTTAAATACAAAAAAGAAGAAGAAAAAGAAAATAAAACTGAAAAAATTGCCGATAAAACGAACAACAAAACAAAAGTAGAAAAAGAAAAACCAAAAGAAGAAAAAAAGGAAGATAAGAAAGAGAAAGAAGAAATAAAAAGCAAGAAAAAAGAAAAAGAAGAAAAACCAAAAGCAAGCATAGACGAATTGGACAAAAAGTTAGACGAACTTTTGGAAGATGCAATTTAAAAAACTTTTAACAAATTAATATTATTATATGGACTTAAACAAAGCTATGATTATCGGCCGTTTAACTCGCGATCCGGAAGGACGCACCACTCCAAACGGTCAAACCGTCACTTCGTTCAGTGTCGCCACCAATTTTACTTGGACGGATTCTTCCGGACAAAAACAAGAAAAAGTGGAATTTCACAATATTGTTGCTTGGAGAAAATTAGCTGAAATTTGTAATCAATATTTAAGTAAAGGAAAAAGAGTTTACATTGAAGGCAGAATTCAAACTCGGGACTGGACCGGTCAAGACGGAGTAAAAAGATATCGCACCGAAATTATTGCCGAAAACATGATTATGCTTGACGGAGGAACTTCGGGACAAAATTTTGGACAAAATCAACCAAACAATCAAAATGATTTCAAACAAAGCCAACCGCAAAACAATGAACCGGTTATAAATCTTGATGAAGATAATGAAACACCAAACGAACCAAAAAACAATGATGACGAAATCAATGTCGAAGAAATTCCTTTTTAATAAATAATCAATTAATAATATGAGTAAAAAACAAAATAAACTTATCAAACCATATTGCCATTTTTGCGTAAACAATATCAAAGAGATAGACTATAAAGACGCCGATACCTTAAAACGATTTATGTCGTCTTACGCAAAAATCAGACCAAAAAGAAAAAGCCATGTTTGTTCAAAACATCAACGACAACTTGCCAAAGCCATCAAAAGAGCTCGAATAATGGCTTTGGTTCCTTTCGTAAACAGATAAACTTATGTTAAACTTTAACGAAATTAAATTGGGATCAAGCATCAAAATGAATAATGAACCCTATATTGTCATTTCCGCCCAACATTTAAAAATGGGGCGAGGCGGAGCTGTATTAAAAACAAAACTAAAAAACTTAATCACCGGCAATGTTTTGGAACACACCTTTAAAGGATCTGATAAAGCCGAAGAAGCGGACATAGAAAAAACCAAAGCTGATTTTTTGTATGCGGAAAACGATGATTGTTATTTTATGGACCAAAATAGTTTTGAACAATTTTCATTAAAAAAGAAAGACATTGGAGATCAAGTCAAATTTTTAAAAGAAGGAATGAACGTTGAGGTTTTAAATTTCAACGGACAAGCAATGGCAATAAAATTACCGATTAAAATTGAATTGGAAGTTACTTCCGCCCCTCCGGGAATAAAAGGCGACACCGCTTCCGGTGGGACCAAGCAAGTGGAATTGGAAACCGGTGCCACTATCAATGCTCCGCTTTTCATAAACACCGGAGACAAAATCAGAATCAACACCGAAACGGGAGAATACGTGGAAAGGGTGTAGAGAAATAACTTAAAGTAAAGTCAAGCTTGATTTAAGTTTAACTAAAATGAAACAATCTAAAAAACGGCGAAAATGCCGTTTTTTTTACTTCCCCAAAATCGCCGAATATATGGGAAATTCCAATTCATTATTTATTTTTAAGATTTTTTTAACTTTTTCTTCATCAAATCCGCCGATCGGAATAATTTTGACATTAAGCTTTTCACTTGCCAAACAAATATTCTGCATACAATGTCCGGCGTCCAATAAAGCAAATCTAACGGAACGAACTCCGTATTTATCCGCCGTTAAAGACATATCAGTTGAAATAATAAAAATACCCGAAGATTTCTTAAACAAATCTTCATCATTGTAAAAAAATATTTTTCCCAAATTCAAAGGAACTTCCTCGTTGATTAAAAACAAAACTTCTTTTTCTTCATCTATATAATAAATACCCTTTTTCAAACCTTGAACATTTTGATTGATAAAATATCCTTGTAAACCGAATAAACCACCCGCCGAGGGGGTCCGATGATAAAAATTGCCCATCTCTTTTCTGTTTTTACCGAAAGAAGAGACAATAATCTTTTCCAAAACGGAAAACTTTAAAAAAACACCCTTAAAATTTCTGTCCGTTTTTCTCTTTTCAATGATTTTCCAAAAACCGTCAAATTTTGGCAAAATATTATTAAATTTTTGCATTGCCAAACCCAGAAAATCTCTTTTGGGAGTATGTTCTTTTGACTTAGCGCCAAACTGAGCAATCCGGGCAAAAATTTCCTCTTGCCTGACAGGCGTTAAATTGCTTGACTGGAAAAAATTTTTAATAAATTCTTTTTCATTCATTTTTTTGTTTTTAACCCATAAAATGGGGTAACTGATTATAATTTCCAAAAGAATTAACTTTAATCTTTGTGGGGAAAATATCTTTTTTCCAAATTCTTTTTTGCCCCAAATATCTAAATCTTTCATCCCCATAAAGAGAAGATAAATGAGGAGCAAAAACCCTTACTACCGAAATCCCCACTTCTTTGGAATCCCTACTTGTTAAATCGTAAAAATATAAAGGGTATTTTTTCTTTTTAAAAATATCAATCAAAAATTCAAGTTGTTCTTTTTCGTTACTACTTTTTAAAACAATTTTTTCCTTAAATTCTTTTTTTAAAAGATGAGATGAATTTGTCGCCAGGTTTTCATACAACGGAATTTGAGAAAAAAAGCCGTTTCTTTCAGTATAAAAACGACAATGATCAGTAAAACTTTGCACATCTTGAAAATTTTTATCATGAAAATCTTTTTCTTTTTCCAATTCCAAATATTTTTTACCTTGAAAAGCTTCCAACAAAGCCGATGAAAAAGCTTCTTTTTTGGAAAAAGCGCAAGCGGATCCGGAAACGATTAAGGATTTTCCCTTAATGGCCGGAAATTTCAAACTTAAAACACAAAAAGGAATATTAAAATCATTTTCCGGAAATATGCAAAATATCTCGCCTGTAAAATTTTTAAAAAAATCATTCCATCTTTCATCATCGGGAATTTCAGATAATTGAAAACTTGTTCCTGAAAGCCAAGCATTGGTAAACAAATCTCTTTCCAAAATTTCCAAAATAGCTGAGATGGTTGCCAAATTAATATTTTTATGTGCCGCAATTCCATTGGTGGAGGTGGGCAAAGCAAGACGATCATTTTTAATTCCCCAAAAAGGAAAAAAACAAAAAATCGCCGGCACCCATTCATTTTTTCCGGAAATCAAATTTTTCATTTTTACCCAAGATATTTTTGTGTCCGGCTTAATTTTTTTAAAGAAAAAATTTTCTTCTTGAAATTGTTTGTCTGTAAAATATTGATTTGCTTCAATAATTTCTTCTTTTCCCAATTCTTTAGCGGTAGCCACTTTTATTTTTTCATCTTTTTTCACAAAAGCACTGGCATATCTTTCAAAAAATTCACCAATAGCCGAAATTTCCGCTTCTTCTTTGCTCCACCCCTTACCACTGCCGGCAAATTTTAAACCATCATCTCCTTGAAAATTACTAAAATATTTTATTCTTTTGTAATTACCGCCCGTAGCCGCGCCCACAAAAGCATTAATATTTTCACTTACTTTACCGCTCCAAATATTTGTTAAGGTTCCGGAACGAATTCCCAAAACTCTTTTTTTGATTTTTGGCAAATTTTTTTTATCGCTGTTTGAAATTTTTTCTTCTCGCAAAACAAACGATCCTGTTTTTCGTTTTATTCTCCACATAAACTACAAGCAGGAAATGGAAGTAAGGCTTCCATTGAAATTTCTCCCGTAAAAAAATTATAATTTCTAATAAAATTTCTTAAATTTGACCTGCCAAAAGCCACTTCAAAATATAATTCATCAATTGCATCTCTTAAAAGTTTTTCTTGGAAAATTTTATCTTCAAAAAATTCCTTTATCCCTTTTTCTTTTCTTTTTGCCAAAGAATGAAAATCGTTCAGTAAATCGTTGGCGATTATTCTGTTTTCACCACACATCGGACAAGCCAGTTCTTTTTTAATACAAAAAGGACCTACTGTTCCGTAAGCCCCTTGATCCAAATCAACTGATAAAAAAGGAATATTTTTATCAAGAAAAAATTTAATATTTTCTTTAAAATTATCTTTATTTTTTTCAGTTTTTACATTTAATCCGATATAATTTTCATCTTTTCTAAAATCGGAAAACTTTATCACTTTCTCAAAACCTCTTTTAAAAGCGATTTGACTAAGCCTTTTTTCAATCCCTTCATCTCCGGCTATTAAAATATTCGGATAATTTATTTTTTGATTAAAAAAATTATATTCCGGATTTTCTCTTAAAAATTCCAACAAATCTTTATTCTTGGTGCATTTTGTTTTTTGATACTCTTCAATCCCTAAAATAAAATCATCAAGCTCTTTTTCGTTTTCAAACTCTAATTCTATTACTTGATTTTTTCCTTTATAACAATAAAGTTTTAAACCGTCTTTTATATAATCAAAGCTTTTATTCATAAGTTCAAATCTTAACCCAAAATTTCTTCATCGGAAAATTCGTTAAGATGTTTTTTAATATAAATCCATCGTAAATATTCAAAAAGAAAAGCGGAGAAAATAAATAAAAAAGAAAAAATAGAAAAAATAGAATAATGAACATTTGCAATAGTGTCAATAAATAAAAAAATTAAATTTGGCAAAATAAAATAACTTAAAAAGAAAATGCTTGCAAAAGTTATCTTTTTTAAAGAATGG
The DNA here is from genome assembly GCA_027040785.1 of bacterium. GTDB lineage: Bacteria > Patescibacteriota > Patescibacteriia > JAACEG01 > JAACEG01 > JALULG01. The sequence continues at coordinate 166 of JALULG010000032.1, read as the reverse complement.
TTTAATAAATAAGCAACTAAATAAAGAAAAAATATTACGACTAAAATAGTATATGGAACAATAAAACAATCAGAAAAATAATAGGGAGATTGATGTTGAAAAAAACGATTTTTTAAAAAAATAATAAAAGATCCATTAGGGTAAAACGAAAGGTAGAGAATAATAA
>JALULG010000031.1 GCA_027040785.1 bacterium | reverse complement strand
ACATTTCCCCGAAGGAATTACGGCTCTTCCTTTGGGAACGGCTTTGCGGGAGTTAAAAAGAATTTTAGAAAACAATGTTTAAAATAACCAAAAAATCTAAAAATACTTTGGCGCGGCGAGGCATCGCGCAGACCAGGAGTGGGAAGTTGTCTACTCCTGTTTTTATACCGGATGCCACCAAAGGTTATGTGCGGACCTTGGAAAATGGAGAGCTTCAGAGAGCCGGCATTTCAGCTTTAGTGGTTAATACTTATCATCTTTTTCTGGAGCCGGGGACAAGAATTATAAAAAAAGCCGGCGGAATCCATAAATTTATGGGCTGGTCGGGCCCGCTTCTTTCCGATAGCGGCGGGTATCAGGTTTTTTCTTTGGCGCATAAAAAGCCGGCTTTGGGTAAAATTACGGACGAGGGAGTTATCTTCCGTTCTCCTCTGGACGGCCAGGAACATAAAATCACTCCGGAAAAATCTATTCAGATCCAGTTTGATTTGGGAGTGGATATGATGGTTTGTTTTGATGATCCGCCGCCTAACGGGGTGCCCCGCCAGCAGATTGAAGAAGCAGTAGAGCGGACAATTGCCTGGGCTCGGCGTTGTCGGCGGGAATATGACCGCCAGATTAAAAAAAGAAAGATAAAAGAAACAGAACGGCCTTTGTTGTTCGGGGTTATTCAGGGAGGAGAGTATATTGACCTGAGAAGATATTGTACAGAGGAATTGGTAAAAATCGGCTTTGACGGCTATGGTTTTGGGGCGCGCCATGTGAACGAAAAAGGAGAATTTTTAGAGGAAGTTTTAAGGAAGACCGCTGAGTTTATTCCGGCCAATTCTTTGCGGTTTGCTTTGGGGGTAGGAACTCCCGAGGATATTGCCCGTTGCGTAGAGATGGGCTGGGACATGTTTGATTGCGTAATCCCTACCCGGGAAGCGCGTCATGGTCGGGCTTACGTGTTAATTGAAAGTGGAAGGTGGAAAGTTGAAAGTCGTAAGGAAGTTAAAAGTAGAAAGTTGAAAGTGGAAAGTTGGGTAAAACAATATCAGATTATTAACATTACTAATTCTCGTTTTAAACAAGATTTTGCGGCTTTGGATAAAAATTGTCGTTGTTTTACTTGCCAAAATTATACCCGCGCTTATCTTTATCATCTTTTTAAAATGAGAGATGCTCTTGGCCCGCGCCTTTTGAGTATTCATAATTTGTGGTTTTATAGCCAGTGGATAAAGGCGTTAAAAAAAGAGATTTAAATATGACTTTTTCTCCGCGTTTTTCTGTAATTATTCCTACTTATAACCGCGCTTATGTTCTCTGGCGGGCGATTCAGTCGGTTCTTAAGCAAACTTATCCTTTTTTTGAGCTTTTGATTGTTGATGATGCTTCAAGTGATGATACAGAAAAATTAGTAAAGATTTTTTCTGATCCGCGGATAAGGTATTTTCGCCTTTCTAAAAACAAAGGTGCCAGCGCCGCCCGCAACTTTGGTTTACAAAAAGCCAAAGGAGAGTTGGTGGCTTATT
>JALULG010000030.1 GCA_027040785.1 bacterium | reverse complement strand
ATATCAACCCTCACACTGGAAAAACGATAAGAACAGAAAAAATCAAATCAAAATAAAAATATAAATCTAAAATCCATCTTTTTAAGAGAAAGAGCAAAAAAAAAAAAAAATTAAAAAAATTAAAAAAAAAAAAAAAAAAGTTAAAAATGAATACCTTGAAAAAGTCAAAGAGGAAAAAAAGCTGGCTGACAAGACTCTCAAGGATTACAATTACATCCTCTCAAATTTTTTTGAGAGAGCAAATATCCTGAAGTAGTCAAATATGGCTACTTCAGAGGGGACTATGTCCCCTTTTTTCTTTTTTTGTAAGAATTTTAAATGAAAAATTCTTGCGAAAGGAGAAAAAGAAATGGCAATAGTTGGACAAACAAAATTCAGGACACAGGCTCAAACAAATTTTTTAGCTCGTCAAATCGTTCAGGAATATAACCACAGGAGCGAAGACAATTTCGTTAAAACTGTCCTTAATGATTTAAGAGAACAGGAAATAATTAATAATTTGAGACAGTTAGACAAATCAAAAATACAGGAATATATCGAAAATTTACAAGAACGATTAAATGACGGAGAAATAACAAACACAACGACAGCGAACTATGTAACAGCTCTCAATACTGTTATTGATTATACAAATTTTGTAACAAATTCGGAACTCGAACACATTTCAGCGAAAGAGTTTGGACTACAAAGAACATTTGACTATTCAAACAAAAGCCTTTCCCCTGAACAACACAACAGTTTTCAAAATTACTTACAAGACAAGTTGCAGGAAACGGGAGATACACGATTTGAAAGGCTTTCAGCCTCTCTTGAACTTCAAAAAAGTTTTGGTTTAAGAGCAAAAGAAAGTTTCGGCTTGCGGTCCGAAACTATCGAAAAAGGCTTGGAAAGCGGAAAACTACATCTTACAAAACACGATTACACGAAAAATGGACGACCTCGAACAATAGAGGTAAAGACACCTGAACAACGAGAAACACTCCAGAAAGTCCAAAATTTGTTACGAGAGAACAACTTAAAAAGCCTTGCCGGTGAAAAAAATTTAGCAAGAGAGGTAAAAAGTTTCAAAAGCTTCGCTTATAATCAAGTAACTTCCTACAATAAAGAAACTTCCGAAAAGTTTAATTTTCATTCGGAACGCCACGCATGGGCTCAGGAAAAATATTCAGAGATGTGGAAAGAACGAACAGGGGTTTCAATTCAAGCACCTATAAAATATTATAGTGAGCGATTACAGGAAAATAATTGGGACGGCTCCGGGAAGTTTTATGATGCCGTGAAAGAGTTTGAAGTTAAACCTTTTGCCGATTACGTTCAGGAACAAGTCCCGGAAATAGATAACTTCAGGGAAATAGACCAAGAAATTAGAATGGAGATATCGGAAGAGCTTGGACACTCTCGGCTCGATATTACACATACCTACCTGGGACACGGATAAAAATTAAATTTCAATATTTTTTAAAATTCCTTTAACATTTTCCAAACTAAATAAGCAAAAACTCCTGAACCAAATATCATTATTATACC
>JALULG010000029.1 GCA_027040785.1 bacterium | reverse complement strand
TTAAATTTAATAAAGAATTTATAATTGGTATTTTTCCAAATGTTTTACAAGCAGAAACTCCGATAGTTTTTAAAGAAATCATTGATAATGAAAAAAATTTTCCGATTCCGGCTGATAAAAAAAAGATAAGTTCCATATTTGAGTATAATATTATAAAAAGAAACGCTTATGATGAAAAAAAACCTTTAACCATTGAAATTAAATATCAAAGTGATTATACGGGTTTTAAAAGTGTTTATTACTGGAAAATTTCGGAAAAAAAATGGAAAAAAATTCCTTCATTTAATGTAACGGGCGCTAAAAAAATGCGTTTTAAATTTTACAAAAGAAAAGCCCGTTTTGTTGTTTTGGAAGATAAAAACGTTATGACAACCGGAGAGGCCAGTTGGTATAAATGGAAAAATTGCGATTGTGCCGCCAGTCCCGACTATCCAAAAGGAACTTTATTAAAAGTAACTAATTTACAAAACGGCAAAAATGTCATTGTAACTGTAAATGATTATGGACCGGAACGTGATAAATTTCCAAATAGAATTATTGATTTGGACAAAGTGGCTTTTCAAAAAATCGCCAATCCAAGTATGGGAATTTGTCAGGTTAGAGTTGAGCCGATTAATTCTAAGGAAGTTTTAAAAACCAAAGATAATTTTATAAGTAAAAAAGAGGAAAAAGAAAATATAAAAAAAATCACCCAAAAAGCAAAATATCAAAAACTGCCTTTTTCCACAAATGCCACTTCAATTATTGTGGCAAATGCAAAAACCGGGGAAATTCTTTATGAAAAAAATAAAGATAAAAAACTACCCATTGCCAGCATCACAAAATTAATGACTGCTAAAATCGTTTTGGATTTAAAACCAGATTGGAATAAAGTAATTAAATATTCAAAATATGATGATGATGTTTTGGATTACGTCCCCAAAAGAGAAATGGCCTATCTTTATGTAACCCCCGGTGAAACAATGACAACCAAAGATTTGTTTTTTTCCATGTTGACCGGATCGGCAAATAACGCCGCCTATGCTTTGGCTCGTTCAACCGGATTGTTAAGAAGGGATTTTGTAGAATTGATGAATAGAAAAGCAAAACTTTTAGGGATGAATAATACTCGTTTTGTTGAACCAAGCGGACTTGATCCCAAGAATATCAGTACCGCCAATGATATTTTTAAATTAACCCGCAGTCTTTTCAGATCTTTTAAGGTTTTGGAAGCTACAACAATCAAAAAATACCATTTTCAAACTATTAACACCAAACAAGCTCATACAATAAGAAATAGAAATAAATTGGTTTTTTCAGATTTGTATCTTTTGGACGGGAAAACCGGATATTTGGAAGAAGCCGGAAAATGTTTAGTTATCAGAGTTAAAGACAAAAATAATGGTAATGAAATAACTGTTGTAACTTTGGGAAATTTTTCCAAAAATAGAAACAATTATTTTTCCGAAACAAAAAAATTAGCTGAATGGGGATTGCAAAAATTAAAATAATTTTTTGGGGAAAATTTTAAATATGATATAATTGATTTAAGA
>JALULG010000028.1 GCA_027040785.1 bacterium | reverse complement strand
CGCCAGCTGTGCTCAGCGAAGCTTCGCACAACTGACGTTTATGCACACCGCTCCGCTACATTTTCATTTTTCCAAAAGCAAAGCTTTTGTTAAAATGAAAACGTTGCATAAACGCCGCCCATTAGGCGACATATTTTAAAAAAATTTGAATTTAAAGATTTTGTTGTTGGGCTTTAAAGAATAAGGAATTTTTGATTTTTTTAAATTTAGAAGAGGGGAAATAAGGTATTCTCTTCACTTCGTTCCGAGAATGAATTTTGATTGGAAAAAAGTGATAAAATTTATATAATAAAAATAATTTTATTTTATGAAAGAAAAAAAAAAAAAAAAAAAATAAGAAAATAAAAGTAGCAACTGTTTTTAGTGGAATAGGTGCTTTTGAACATACACTTGATAGAATGAGTATTGAACATGATATTATTTTTGCTTGTGATATTGATAAATTTGCAAAGCAAACATATTTTGCTAATTATAATATTAAAGAAGAAAATTGGTATAATGATATTATAGATATTGATGGATCTAAGTATAAAAATAAGATTGACATTATAGTTGGAGGAAGTCCCTGTCAGTCTTTTTCTATGGTTGGAAAAAGAAAAGGACTAGAAGACCCTAGGGGTGATTTGATTTTTCAATATATAAAATTAATTAAGGAATCTGAACCAAAGGTTTTTATTTTTGAAAATGTTAAAGGTTTATTAAATCATGATAATGGTAAAACATGGAATCACATTGAAAGAGAATTTAAAAAACTTGATTATGACATAAAATATAAAGTATTAAATGCTAAAGATTATGGTATTCCACAAAATAGAGAGAGACTTTTTTTGGTTGGTTTTAAGAATAAGAATAATAATTTTAATTTTCCTAAACCTATTAAGTTAGAAATTACAATGCAAGATTTATTGGAGGATAATCCAAATTCTAAATATTATCTAGGAGAGAAAGGAATAAGTTTTGTGACTAAAGAAAAAAATATTAAGAAAAGGTATACACAGATAAATGGTGATATAGCATTATGTCAAAAAGCAAATCAGCAATTTAATTGGCATGGTGATTTTATTTTAGAAAAACCTAAAAAAGATGTAGAAGAAAAATACTATCTGTCAGAAAAAACAAAGAAATATGTTTTAAACACAGGAACAAAAAATTTTTATTCTAAACCTAAAACAGATTTAGAGATAGCAAGACCTTTATTGCAAAGTATGCATAAGATGCATAGAGCTGGAGTGGATAATTATATTACAAAAGGTGAAAAAATTAGAAAACTGACACCAAGAGAATGTCATAGATTAATGGGCTTTTCTGATAATTTTAAAATAGTTGTTAGTGATACGCAGGCTTATAGACAGGCGGGGAATAGTATTGTTGTTCCTATTTTAATAAAAATTATGGAAAATATTTTACCTGAATTATAAAAGTAGTATGAATATGAAAATTAATATTAATGGAATTAATTATGAAGTAATTGATGCAAAGGAAAAAATGACGGTTCCTGATTGTTGGGTATTGAAAAATAAAATTGGTGGTGGTCACGGAGAGGCAAAATTTTATATAGGAAATAAAAGTGATGAGCTTTTTGATTTCTTTGATGATTTTACAAGAGAAAATTTTGTTTTAAAAAAGGATTTATTAAAATATTTAGATGAAGTTAAAGAAGAATATAAAAATCCCGAACAGCCATATAGAAATAAAGAGCAATTACCTGAGTTTTGGGATCAATATATACAAAAGTTAAATTATTTTGAAGATATAATAACTTTTTCTATTCAATATCAAAACCAAATTACTGGTCCAAGAGTTTATATAAATTCCTCTGATGAAATATATAAGTTTATTAGGACAATATCACTTCCTAATATAACATATTTATCAGTATTAAAATTAAAGGATAATAATGGTGAAATAAAATACTATTGGAAGCTATTTGTTGATTATTTTAATGAAGATATACAAGCAAAGGAAATAAAGAAAGAAGAAGAAAATATTGTTGAAGATACTTCTTTAACATCAATTGAAAAAGAAGTAATAGTTAAGGCAAGAAAAGGACAGGGTGAATATAGAAGAAAATTATTAGAAGAATGTCCTTTTTGCCCAATTACAATGGTATCTGATGATAGGTTACTAATTGCTTCACATATAAAACCATGGGCGAAATCTGAAAAATATGAAAAGATAGACCAAAAAAATGGTTTTATGTTCACTCCAACATATGATTTTCTTTTTGATAGAGGCTTTATAACCTTTACAAATAATAAAGAGATGTTGGTTTCTCCTTGGTTATCAAAAATGACTTGTAGTAAATTAAATTTGGTAAATAATAAAAAATATAATTTATTGCCTATTGACGATGAGAGAATTAAATATTTAGAGTATCATAGAAATAATATATTTAAACAATAAGAAATTTTGAAAAATGAAATTCACCCCTTTAATTCCCCTTTTTCATTTTTCAAAACAAAAAAATCAAAAATAAGAAATGATGAAAGCCCAACAACAAAAGAATAATAATGGTAAATTTTTTCAAAAATACGCTAAAGGCACGTTGCACTCTCACTCCGCTACCGCTCCGTTCGGCTCGCCTAACACAGTATATGAGGTTCAAGTCTTGCAGACTTTCACCCAAATTTACACTTCACTTCGTTTCGTGTAAATTTCTCATATACTGAAACGCTATATGCAATTCAAAAAATATTTTTCTTTTGAATTAAGCATATTTTGATAGGCTTTTAAAATAATAAATTTGTTTTTTAAATTATTTTATAGAGGGGAAACAAGGTGTCTTCTTTGCTATCGGCTACGAAAAATCTAACCTAAGTATTACTATGAAAAAATATACATTAATTATAGATTATTTATTGATTACAACATTCGCAGTTATACTTTTATCAAAAATTATAAATATTCAATTTATAAAAATTGTTCAGTTAATCTTTTCCATTCTTATCTCTATCCATATTATTCAACATAGAAAAATTATTTTTTATTCTTTAAAAAATTTCTTCAATAATAAAACCAAATGAATATAAAAACATCATTATTTCTAGCTATCACCTCCATTAAACGAGGGAACAAAGGAACGTTAGCCATGACCATTTTAATTATGACGCTTGCGTATGTTAATCTTGTTTTTGTTGCCTCGATATTTGGTGGGATAGTAGAAGCAATAAATCAAGCAGCCATAGATAATCAATATGGAAATATAATAATAACACCAGCTGTTGACAAAATATATATAGAAAATAAAAGAGCTATACAAGCCATAAAAACAATACCGGGAGTAATTGGCGTTTCTCAGCATTACGTAGATAATCCTATTGTAACATATGATTATCGCAAAGATGGGCATGATATAAAAAGTGGTCGATGGGTTTTAAAATCAATAAATCCGGAAGATGAAAAAAAAATTACAAAAATCTACAAATCAATAATAGATGGTTCTTTTCTGGACCCAACCGATAGAGATCAAATAATAATAGGGAAAGAAATTGCCGGAGGATATGGCGGTGATTTGGAATATTTAAGTTTAGGAGTTTCTGTAGGCGATGAAATAGATGTTCTATTTAGCAACGGGATAAAAAGAACATATACAATAAAAGGCGTATTTAGCACAAAAAGCACTCAAGCGGACCAAACAATGTTTATAACAAAAAAAGAAATGGAATCAGTTTTAAAAGTACATAATTTAGCATCAGAAGTTCTAGTTAAAATTAAAGACACGGGCAATGAAGATATGTACATTAAAGAACTGAGGCAAATTGGATTTAAAAAAGAAGATATAAAAAAATGGCAAGATTTAATGGGCTTTACTTCCGGCGCCAGTAAAAGTTTCACAATGATTAGCATTATCCTTGGAGTAATAGGAACAATTGTTGCCGGAGTAACTATATTTATTATTATTTTTGTAAGTGTTGTAAATAAAAGAAGACAAATTGGAATATTAAAAGCTATTGGTATGAGACAAGATACAATTGTTTTATATTTTGTTTTGCAAGCTTTGTTTTATGGAGTGGTCGGTGTAATCATTGGAGCATTTTTAATTCTCTTTGTTGTCCGACCATTATTTATTAAAAATCCTCTAGACTTTCCCGTTGGCTGGGTATCATTAAAAATAACATTTAATATTATAAGGATAAGTAATTTAAGCTTGATTGGCGCCGCCTTAATAGGAGGATTTTTTCCGGCATACCGCGGAGCAAAAGAAGATATATTAAAATCTATTTGGGGATAAATTCTAAGTAAAAAATTATTATGATCATTGAAGTAAAAAATTTAAAAAAAACATACGAGGGAATTGTTCCTACTCATGCCTTAAAAGATGTTAATTTTGGAGTAAAAAAGGGAGAATTTTTAGCTCTTATGGGACATTCTGGTTCTGGAAAATCTACTCTTTTACATCAACTCGGATTATTAGATACACCAACTGCAGGGAAAATTATTATGGAAGGAGTTGATCTTATGAGTTTTTCTGAGAAGCAAAAAGCTGAATTCAGATTAAAAAAATTAGGTTATGTTTTTCAGTCCTATGCCTTATTACCGGAGTTAACAGCGTTAGAATCTGTTTATTTACCTTTAATGCTTTCCGGCGTCTCTAAAAAAGACTATATAAAAAAAGCAACTGAAATGTTAACAAAAGTTGGGTTAGCAGAAAGGTTAGAACATCTCCCAAAAGAAATGTCTGGCGGAGAGCAACAAAGAGTTGCTATTGCCAGAGCATTAGTAAATGACCCCATGATTTTATTTGCCGACGAACCAACCGCTAATTTGGATAGTGAGTCTTCTCTAGCGGTATTAAAATTGTTCCGAGAATTAAATAAAAAAACAGGACAAACCATTATAATGGTAACCCACGAACCTGATGATAAAGAATATGTAGATAGAGTAATATGGCTAAAGGATGGAGTTATTGAAAAAAATAAAAAATAAAGGAATTTTGGATTTCGGGTATTCACTCCTTTAATTCCCCTCTGCCCAAAATCCAAAACAAAAAACAAATTTATAGATATTAAATAAAAGCCTATCAAAATTAATTTAATTGAAAAATATTTTTTGAACTCGCTCCTTTCAGTCGCGCCCCGTCGCACTCTCGCTTCCGCTATCGCTACGGCTCGGGGCGTATAACAGCGGATATGAGGTTCGGCTCTTGCAGAGTCTCAACCCAAATTGCCTTCGGCAACTTCTCATAATCCCGATGTTGTGCAAAATTTCGCTTCGCTCATTTTGCACAATGCGCTCAGATAACCTGAGCGCATTAGATGTAATTACAAAACGGCACTAGAAAAGCAAAATTTTATTAATGTTTCAATTCTCTTTAATATTATGAACATAGAAACAGAAATCAGAAGTTTTATTTCAAAAGAAAAATTTGATGAACTTCTTGATTTCTTCAAAAAAAATGCTTCTTTGGAAAAAGAAGATTATCAAGAAACTTTTTATTTTGATTGTGATGAAGATTTGAGAATTCAAAGAAATAATTTTTTCTATAAAATTTGGCTGACGAAAGGTAAAATTCATGATGATTACAGAGAAGAAATTGAAATAAAATTTGATAAAGATGAATTTGAGAATCTGGAAAAATTATTTCTTTCTTTGGGATATAATATTGAAATAAAATGGTTTAGAAAAAGATTTAAGTTTAAATGGGATGATGTAACTGTTTGCTTGGATTTTACAAAAAGTTATGGTTACATTATTGAACTTGAAAAAATGTGTACTGAAGATACAAAAATCCAAGAATTTGAAAATCTCAAACAAAAACTCAAATCTTTAAATGTGGAGATAACTCCCAAAGAAGAATTCAATAAAAAGTTTCTTTATTATAAAGAGAATTGGAAATCTTTAGTTTAGTACCGTGCCGTTTTGTAACTCAAAATTACTTCGTAATTTTGCCACGCCTTGCAGGCTCTCACTACGTTCGGGATGCCTAACAGCGATTAAGAGGGAAAATCCTGCGAATTTTCCCCAAATTTTTGACTTCGCCAAAAACTTCTCTTAATCGCATATGTTATCGGAAATATTGCTCTTTTACAAAATGATATAAAATTCTTTTAGAAGGGTTTTCCTTCGTAAACAAACAAACCTTAAGGAGGTAGAAAAATGGCACATATTAAGATTGTTGCGACCCCGCCAGGGCAAGCTCCCTTGAAAATTCGAGAACAGTGGGTTGGGCTAAGTATTCCTGTCGCGGAAAATCTGCCTGCGGATACTGTCCAAATGGGTGTTCTCGGCGGAAAAGCAGAGAATCCGAATGGCTACACGGTAGAAACTGAAGCAGCTATACAAGAACTCGAAAAAAAGAGTCCTGAAGCGGCTAGTTGGTGGAGACAGAACATCATTCCCGAACTTATGCCCTGGCTCTCGTTTCACAGGGATGTTTGTGAAATTGTTCCTTGATCAAACCGGTCGTAAATGTGCGAGGTGAAAAATATCATCTCGCACTCTTCTAAAAGAATTTTATTTTAACGAAAAAGAGCAATACATCCGATAACAAAGAGTATGCGGTTCAGGGATCGGCTTGCCCATCACCCAAATCCGCTTCAGGCGGACTTTGTATATTTCTAATATTGTATAAATTTTTACTAATTATCTTCAAAATTATAAATTATATAATTTTGCGTAAAATAATAAATAAATTTTTTACCCTTGACAACCTAAAAAAAGATGCTAAAATTAGGTTAGCACCCGAAAAAAGTTAATTGTTATTTATGTCAAACGAGAAATATTATAAAAGAATAATACAAACAACGCGAAAAAATTCATTTTTTTTGTTTGGTCCGCGTGGAACAGGTAAAACAAGTTGGTTAAAAGAGAATTTTAAAAAATCTTTGTATTTTGATTTGCTTGATTCGGCTACTTATCGCAAACTTTTAGCTCACCCCGAACTTTTAAGCGACTTAATTCCTGATAATTTTAATAATTGGATTGTAATTGACGAAATTCAAAGAATCCCGGAATTATTAAATGAAGTACATAGGTTGATTGAGGGTAAAGATTATAAATTTATTTTAACAGGTTCAAGTGCTCGTAAATTGCGTAAAAAAGGAATAAATTTATTGGCCGGTAGAGCATTTACTTATGAAATGCACCCTTTAACCGCCATTGAATTAAAAAAAGATTTTTCTTTGGAAAAATCACTAAAATTCGGTCATTTGCCAAAAGCATACACAACAGATAATCCGGAAGAATTTTTAAATTCGTATATAGAAACATACTTAAAAGAAGAGGTTGCGGAAGAAGGGTTAACAAGAAATTTGGCCAATTTTTATCGTTTTTTGGAGGTGGCGAGTTTTTCGCAAGGCGAAGTTTTGAATTTATCTGAAGTGGCGCGAGAAGCTGATTTAAAAAGAGATATGGTGGAGAGCTATTTTAATATATTGGAAGATTTACTTATAGCTGTTAGAATACAAGTTTTTAACAAAAGAGCAAAAAGAGTTTTGTTAAAACGAAATAAATTTTATTTTTTTGATGTTGGAATTTTTCGCGCAATAAGACCAATCGGTCCGCTTGATACGGAAAGCGAGTTGTCCGGTCCGGCGTTGGAAACGCTTGTTTTACAGGAGTTGCGCGCAATTAACCATTATAAAAAGTTAAATTACACAATATATTTTTGGCGAACAAAAACCGGATTAGAAGTTGACTTTATACTTTACGGCAAAAACGGACTTATTGCTATTGAAGTAAAGTGCAAGAAAAATCCTACAAAAAACGACCTTAAAGGACTGTTGGCTTTTAAAAAAGATTATCCGGAGGCAAAGTGTTATATGTTTTGCAATGTAAAACACAGAGAATATCATAAGGATTTTGAAATAGTGCCGATTGAAGAGGCGATTAAGAATATTGAGGGGTTTTTGTAGTATTTATAAAATTTTAGACAGAAAAAAGCAATTGAAAAAATTGTAAAATTGGCAAAAAAAGGAAACATCTACTAATAACCAGAAAGAGAAACGAATAAGCAATCTGCATTGCCGGCGGGGAGAGGATTAAGCGGAATGATAAAGGTGTGGCGCGTGAGATGATTAAGAGATTGCTTTTATGATTTGTTTACATAGAAATTTAATTGTAGATATAATATGATTAGTTGGATTAACGACAAAAAATAGGTAAAAATTAAGAAATTCGTATAAAATATTATTTTGTATATATTATACGGAATATATTCCGTATAAAAACGAGTTCAGCAAAATTGCTCGCTTTGCTCGCAATTTTCCTGAATGCGCTCAGGTTCCCTGTGTTCGGCGAAATTGCTTCGCTCCGCTCGCAACTTCGCCGAACACAGGTTATCTGACGCTTCGCTAAATTTTTTCATTCAAAAGCTAACGCTTTTGCCTGAAAAAACTTCAGATAACCTGAGCGCATTGTGCAAAATTTCGCTTCGCTCATTTTGCACAATGGGCGGCGTTACACGCCAGCTGTGCTCAGCGAAGCTTCGCACAACTGACGTTTATGCACACCGCTCCGCTACATTTTCATTTTTCCAAAAGCAAAGCTTTTGTTAAAATGAAAACGTTGCATAAACGCCGCCAATTGTGTGAAATTAATTTTCTACCCATAAAATTTATAATTAAATGTTTTTATTATATCAATTATGATCTTTAAAAAAGTTGTTTTTAATATTTCAATTGTTTTTATCATAATTACATATTACTCGGTTTGTTTTTATTCTTCAGTCAAAAATCAATGTTATATTACCCAAGTAATCAGGATTTTGGCCAATGTAATGGATTTAATAATTATAAAAAAATAAACTTTAATGGAACGAGATTTTATTTTAAACAAGGTACTCGAAATAGTGTAATTGTTTATTATCATGGAAATGCCGGCTCTGCATGTGATAGAAGTTATTTAAAATCAATATTCGAGCAATCAAATGCATCGTTAATTTTTGTAGAATACACGGGATATTCTAATGATAATGTTGAACCTTCAAAAAATCTAATCCTTAAAGACGTTCAAAATATTCATAAATACATTGCAGAAAAAAACTACAATACTGTAATTGTTTATAGTCAAAGCATTGGTTCCGGTGCTGCGAGTTATCATGCATACTTAGGCGATGTTGATTATTTGATTTTAGTAACGCCTTTTTCAAGATTGGTTGATGTTGTTCAGTCAAAATATATAATTTATCCCACATTTATTCTTTTAAGGGAAAGATACAATAATGTTAAATGGCTTGAAAATTATAAAGGTTCTTTATTGATTGTTCATGGAGATAATGATTTGGTAATACCTAATAGATTTTCTAAAGAATTGTTTGAGAATGTTCCTAATAAAAACAAAAAATATGTGTTAATTAAAGATAGGGGTCATAATGATATTTGGTTTTCTTCTTTGTTTCAAAAAACCATAATTAATTACATTAATGAAGTCCAAAATTAACCTAAGAATATGTTGTGCTTTCGTTGCTATTTTAGAGTTAAAAAAAGTTTATAAACGTTTGGCTAATAATTTATTTATTATGTCTAAGAAAAAAGAAATTATTCAATTTATCAAAGATAAAATTAAGCAAAGTATTTCAAAATCACAAATTAAAAGTGCGTCAGTTAACTGACATTTTTTAGATGTTTTAAAAAAGTCGGGATTTATTATCCCGACCGGGTTTTTACCTGTAATATCGTGGAAGAGGTTGAATTTCATCGTCCGAGATATAATTTCTGTCGTCGGGTTTCCCCATTTCCACATATGTTCTGGGGCGAGGAGAGGATGAGGAACGTCTTAGATAATTTATCATCCTTTCATCGCGGTTTTTTTTCAGTTCCGCCATTTTTTGTTTATGGCGATTTTTTCTGATTTCTTCTCTTTCTATTTCCCGCAACTCCTTATCATAGTAGTCCAAATCCTCCTTGATTTCTTCTTTTCTTTGTTTGAGTGTTTTTCTTTGGAGAGTGTTTGCTTCTTTGATTTTTTTCTCTAATTCTTCTTTTTCTTTTTGTAAATCTTCTATTTTTTTGTATATTCTTTCTCTTTGCTGGTCGTACCGATTTTTTTGAATCCCGATCATTTTTGTCTCCTTTTTAAAGATTTAAAATGTATTGTTAATTGAAAAGAACTGTTGTTAAGTATATATTATTATATCTATTTTGCAAGCTATTGCCAAAAAACTTTTATTATGATAATCTCAAAATATCTTTAAGTATAAAAGAACCAATATGGAATACGATATTATTATCGGCATGGAAGTTCATGCTCAATTAAAAACAAAATCAAAAATGTTTTGTCGTTGTTCCAATGATGGAGAAAACCAGCCACCAAATACAACGATTTGCGAAGTGTGTACTGCTCAACCGGGTGCTTTACCTGTGCCGAATAAAAAAGCCATAGAATGGACGGTTTTAACGGGATTGGCTTTAAATTGTAAAATCGCCGGTTTTACTAAATTTGATCGAAAAAATTATTTTTATCCGGATTTGCCAAAAGGATATCAAATTTCTCAATATGATTTGCCGATTTCTTATGACGGTTTTTTGCAAGTTGGTGAAGAGAAAATAAAGATAATTAGAATTCATTTGGAAGAAGATACCGGAAAATTATTTCATCCAAAAGGAAAAAATTACAGCTTGGTTGATTATAATCGTTCCGGTACTCCTTTAATGGAATTGGTGACAGCCCCGGACATTAAAAGCGCTCGGGAAGCAAAAGAATTTTGCCAAGGATATCAAAAAATATTAAGATATTTGGACGTTTCGGATGCTGATATGGAAAAAGGACAAATGAGATGCGAAGCCAATATTTCCATACAGGAAAAAGGAAAATGGAAAAAAGTTAATGATGAAATTTTGCCGATCGGTGATTATAAACTTAATCCAAAAACGGAATTAAAAAACATAAATTCTTTTAGAGCGATGGAAAGAGCGGTTGATTATGAAATTAAAAGACAGAAAAAATTTTTGGAAGAAGGTGGTAGATTGCGACAAGAAACACGCGGTTGGGATGAAGCAAAGCAAAAAACCTATCATCAAAGAGAAAAGGAATCCGCCCATGATTATCGTTATTTTCCGGAACCGGACATTCCTTCTTTGGATTTAACAAAAATAAAAAATAAAATGGAAAAAGAATTGCCGGAATTGCCAAATGAAAAATTAAAGAGATTTGTTAAAGAATATTTTTTTAACAAAATAGACGCCGAACTTTTAGTGGCCAATAAGGATATGGCTGATTATACGGAAAAGATAGTTTCCGAATTGCGAGCATGGTTAAACGCTTTGCCGGAAGTGGAAGGTGATCAAGATGAAATTTGGGAGAAAAATGGCAAAAAAATAGCCAAATTGATTTCCGGTTGGCTTTTAACCCGTTTAGGTGCTTTGTTAAAAGCAAATAATATAAATATAAAAGAAATTAAAATTACAGCGGAAAATTTTGCTGAGTTTTTAACTTTAATTTATCAAAACAAAATCAATAACACTTCTGCGCAAAAAATCTTTGAAATAATGTTTAAAGAAGGAAAAGATCCGAGTGATATTTTAGATGAAGGCGATTTTGAACAAATTTCAGATACAAATATTTTAGATAAAGCGATTGCAAAAGCGATTCAAGAAAATCAAAAAGCGGTTAATGAATATAAAGCCGGTAAGGTTAATGCCATTCAATTTTTGGTCGGACAAGTTATGAAAGAAACAAAAGGAAAGGCCGATGCCCAAAGTGTTAGAAAAATTTTAGAAGAAAAAATTTCTTGATTTTTTATGAATTTAATCATAGTGGAGTCGCCCACAAAAGCCAGAACAATTTCCAAATTTTTGAAGAACGATTATCAGGTCGTTTCTTCTTTTGGCCATATTAGAGATTTGCCAAAATCAACAATGGGAATTGATATTGAAAATAATTTTATCCCCAAATACGTAATCCCCACAAAAGCCAGAAAAAGAGTTTCCGAATTAAAAAAAATGTCCGGTATGGCGGAGAAAATTATTTTAGCATCAGATGAGGATAGAGAAGGAGAAGCGATTGCTTGGCATTTAATGGAGGCTTTAAAATTAAAAAAAGATAAAGTTTCCAGGATTGTTTTTCATGAAATTACCAAAGAGGCGATTGAAAACGCTTTGAAAAATCCGCGTGACATAGATTTGCGGTTGGTTGACGCTCAACAAGCGCGTCGGATTTTAGACCGTTTGGTCGGTTATGAATTGTCTCCTTTTTTATGGAAAAAAGTTGTTAAAGGTTTGTCTGCCGGAAGAGTACAGTCGGTCGCGGTTAGATTGGTGGTGGAAAGAGAGCGAGAAAGAAAAGAATTTAAATCCGAAGAATATTGGACAATAGAAGGAAAATTTGAAAATAACAAAAAAGAAAATTTTCTTGCCAAATTATCAAAAATAAACAATAAAAAATTGGAAAAGCTTTCTTTGGGCAGTCAAGAAGCGGTTGATATTATTGAGATTGATTTAAAGAAAAAAGATTTTGTGGTTGGTGAAATCAGTAAAAGAGATTCCAAGAAAACTCCACCGCCACCTTTTACCACTTCCACTTTACAACAAAGAGCAAACAATGAACTTGGTTTTTCTGCTAAAAAAACAATGATGCTTGCTCAACAATTATATGAAGGAATAAATTTGGGGCTTGGAAAATCAACCGGTTTAATTACTTATATGAGAACTGACAGTTTAAATTTAAGCGTTAAGTTTTTAAATCAAGCCGGTGATTTTATTAAAAGAAAATATGGTGAAGAATATGCTTTGTCTTCGCCACGTCTTTATAAGAATAAACAAAAATCCGCCCAAGAAGCTCATGAGGCAATTCGTCCGACAAATATAGATTTGGAGCCGGAGAAAATCAAAGAACATTTGAACAAAGATCAATATCGTCTGTATAATTTAATATGGAAAAGAGCTTTGGCAACTCAAATGGCGGAAACAAAATTAAAAGTCACCAAAGTTTTGATTGATTCTACTGATGAAAAATATCAATTTTCCGTTAGTGGAAACGTTATTGTTTTTGACGGTTTTTTAAAAATTTATTCTGATAAAATTAATGAAAAAAGATTGCCGGAACTGAAAGAAAAAGAAAAACTTGATTTGATTGATTTGATGAAAGAACAATCATTCACAGAACCGCCGGCCAGATATAGTGATGCTACTTTGGTTAAAGCTTTGGAAAGTTACGGTATTGGTCGGCCGTCAACTTATGCGCCAACAATCAGTACCATTTTAGCAAGGGGTTATGTGGAAAGAGAAGGAAAATATTTAAAACCAAAAGATATTGCTTTCTTGGTTATTGATCTTCTGGTGAAACATTTTCCGGAAATTGTTGATTATAAATTTACCGCCAAAATGGAAGAAGATCTTGATAAAATAGCTAATGGTGAAAAAAAATGGCAACCGGTTTTGAATGAATTTTATTTTCCTTTTAAGGAAAATTTAAAGAAAAAAGAAAAAGAAATAAGTAAAAAAGATTTGGGAGTGGAAGAAAAAACGGACGAAGTTTGCGACAAATGCGGGGCGCCGATGATAATCAAAATGGGTCGTTTTGGTAAATTTTTGGCTTGTTCCAATTTTCCAAAATGTAAAAATACCAAACCGATTAACAGTAAAACGGGTAAAATAGAAGAGCCGGAAAAAACAGATGAAATTTGCGACAAATGCGGTAAACCGATGATAGTAAAGCATGGTCGTTTTGGTAAATTTTTGGCTTGTTCCGGCTATCCGGATTGTAAAAATATCAAATCAATTAAAAAAAGTACCGGTGTTACTTGTCCGCAATGTGGTAAGGGGGAAATAGTCCAGAAAAGAAGCAAAAAGGGCAGGGATTTTTACGCTTGCGATCAATATCCGAAATGTAAATTTGCTCTTTGGAGTAAGCCGACCGGAAAGAAATGTCCCAAATGCGGATCCTTGATGGTTTACGGAAAAAACAATCAGGAAATTTGTTCCAATAAAGATTGCGGGAAATAAATATAAACAGAGCATATAAAAAAAACCGCGAATAAATCGCGGTTTTTTTTGGATGTAAAATCTGTTTAGCGATGGTGAACATATTTATAAGCTCCTTCGGCGGCGATCGCTCCTTCGGCTGACGCGGCTATTACTTGTCTGAATTTATTTGATTCGGTAGTAACATCACCGGCCGCGAAAACTCCTTCCAGACTGGTAGATTGATTCGGTTTAACTTTAATGTATCCTTGTTCGTCTGTTTCCAGCTTTAAAGATTTTGCCAATGTTAAACTTGGGACTGATCCGATCTCAATAAACAAACCGTCTAGATCTAAAAATTTATTTCCTTGATAAGGATTGTCCAGCTCCACTTTTTGCAGTAAATTTTCCCCGAGTATTTTAATAACATTTGTATTCGGCACTTTTATTATTTTTTCGTTTGTGCTGATTTTTTCCTGCCAAGTCGGATTGGCGGTTAAAACATCTCTGCGATAAATCAAATAAACTTTTTTAGCTACTTTTGATAAATAATCCGCCGCCATGGTAGCGCTATTACCTCCGCCGATAACCCCGACTGTTTTATCTTTGAAAAACATTCCATCACAAACAAAACAAAAAGAAACACCTTTACCGGTAAATTCCGCTTCCCCGGGAATTTCCAGTTTGCGATATTTCATTCCGGTGGCCAATATAATGCTTTTGGCGGAATATTTTTCATTATTTTCGCAAATAACCGTAAAAGTTTTATCTTTTTCTTGTATTATGCCTTTGGCCTCATTAATTACCAATTCCGCTCCCAATTTTTCAGCGTGTTCTTTAAAGTGATTCATTAATTCTTGTCCGCTGACACTTGGGTAGCCCGGATAATTTTCTATTAAATGGGCTTCGGTTATTTGCCCGCCGAGTTCATGACCGATAATTAAATTTTTTAATTTATAACGAGAAGCGTAAATTGAAGCGCTGTATCCGGCCGGACCGGCGCCAACTATAATTGTGTCGTAAATCATATTTTTGTATTAATTATTTTATTATTTTTTATTTTCCAAATAGCCGGCAATGATTGCCGTTAGAGGAACTGAAAGAATTATGCCAATACTTCCGGAGATTGTTCTGACTATTTCCGCGGCTACAAAATTAAAATTTAAAAATTTAATATAAGATTCTCCGTATTGATTAAATAACAATAATAGAAACAAAGATGAACCCGTGTAAGCGAAAATTAAAGTATTTGACATTGTGCCCATTATGTCTTTTCCAACCGCTAAACCGGAAAGTATTAAATTTTTCAAAGTAATGCCGGGATGTGCTTTTTTTACTTCCGCAATTGACGAAGCGATAGACATCGCCACGTCCATAACCGCGCCGAGCGAACCGATAATGATTCCCGACAATAATAATCCTTTGAAATTTAATTGCGGAAATTGAGAAAAAAGCATTCTGGCTTGCTCGTCTGATAAACCGTTTAGGTGGGTTAAATTTCCGAAAAAATAAGTCAATAAACCGGCAACCACAACACCACTCACTGTTCCTATAATAGCAGAAATTGTTTTTTTGGAAAGACCCCCGATTAATAATAAGGTAATAATTGAAATAATCGTTGATAAAATTATCGCCAAAACAAGAGGGTTATCTCCGGCCAAGGCGCGCGGAATAAATATTTTAAAGATAAAAATAACCGCTAAAATTAAACTGATAATCGCTTTAAATCCTTGCATTCCGCCAATTAAAACCAAAACCAAACAAAATAATAAAATTAAAGAAATTATCGTTGGTAAAACATAAAAACCTTGAACTTGAACATTAAAATCATTTTTGTTTTCTTCAATAAAAATTAAAAGTTTATCGCCTTTGTCTATTTTTAGATCAAAGGGGTTGTTTGATAATTCGTTTTCAATGTTTTTTTCAACGCCTTTGTGTTTACCGTTTAATATTTTTAATCTTATTTTTTGTTTACTGACAGCGCCGGTTTCGGTTTTTTCAGTGACGGTTTGAATAGATAGGACCTCGGCTTTGGCATATTCGGTATTTTTATTTTCTTTGGCAAAAGAGTGGTTAAAAACAAAAAAAACGCTCAAAAAAAGCATAATAAATCCGATAAA
>JALULG010000027.1 GCA_027040785.1 bacterium | reverse complement strand
TTCCAGCGAACCGGACATACCGGCGAAATTATTGTAAGCATCTTTAAATTTATCGGTTGAATTGGCAAAGTTTCCGTCTTTAATTCCGGCAATCGCTTCATCAATATTTGACGAAGCCCGCTGACCGGCACTCAAAACATAACTCTTTACCTGATGAGCTTTTTCCCAATATATTTTCCCACCCCAAACAATACCGAAAAGTAAAATTCCCACCAGCGACCATTTGGCAAAACCGTAAAAATATTTTTTCAGCGAAAACATCTTTGATATTTTTTTTGCTTGCTTTACGGAATATTCTTTTTTGTTTCCTGTTTCTTTTTTATTCTGTCCGCTAAAACCAATATTCTCATTTTCAGAACCAAATTTTGTTGCATCATCGTTTTCACGATTATTCTCATATTCTTTACGGATAAGTTCCGCCGGTGTTTCAATCTGTTCCGAAAAGTCCTCTTCCGCCTCCATATCATCAGCCACTCTTTGCCAATAAAAACGACTCTCTTCTTCAAAATCATTTTGTTTTACTTTTTTAACATCGCTAAAACTATTCTCAGATGACTGAGTAAAAGAATAAGAACTATTATCATCTTCCGATAAATTATAATCATCCTCTCGCAATCGCTCCCGATATTGTCGTTCCAAAAAATCCAAGCGGTTTCCTCGCCCATCACCATCGTTTCGTTTGATTTTTTTTCGGATAATATCCATAGATTTTTACCAAAAGCCCACTTTTTGAATTGACACCAAAACAAAACTGAAAAATGTTAAGATTAAATTAAATCTTTGATTTTAAAATTTCTTTGTACAAACGGGAAGTTTCTTTTGCCATTCTTAACCAGCTGTATTTTTCAACACGCTTTTTGCCACTAATAATCAAACGCTCCCGCAATTTATAATCCGTAACAATTTCGGAAATTGCTTGCGACATCTTTCGTTCCGATTCGGCATCAAAAAAATAAGCGCTATCGCCCAAAATTTCTCGCATACATTTATGTTGAGAAGAAATAACCGGCACACCGTTATCCATCGCTTCCAAAGGAGGCAAACCAAATCCTTCATATAAAGACGGAAAAATATATGCCAAAGCATTTTTATAAACAACCGCCAAATCATCATCGGTCACAAATCCGGCAAAAATAATATTCTTAATGTCATTTTCTTTCGCCGTTTTTTTTAGCCGCCCATAAAAATAATCGGTTTTTCCCACCAACACCAAGAAATGTTTTCGTCCATTTTTGTCTTCTTTCAAAAACAACTTCCAGGCATTGAGTAATTTTTCCAAATTCTTGTGCGGATAAGCGTTTCCCACATACAACAAATACGGTTTTATTATACCATATTTGGATAGAATTTTCTCTTCGTCTTTTTTACCGCCGGTTCTTCCGTTTATCTTTTGCCTTTTTGAAATCTCATCACAAGATTCATAAGTAACCATTACTTTGTTATTCGGAATTTTATAATTTTTTAAAATATCTTTTTTTGTAAAATTTGATACGGTAATGATTTTTTTGGCGCGACGAATAGCATGACCGATTATTATC
>JALULG010000026.1 GCA_027040785.1 bacterium | reverse complement strand
ATACTATATAAAAGAGCTATGTAAAATAATAGATAAGTATGGATACACCAATGAAGAAACAGGGTTTCATATACATATTTCTGCCATCAAAACAGATGGTGTGAATTTTAACTTTTATAAATTCATGCTTTTGTGTGATGAGGCAAAACTACTCTCTTCATGGCAACCTAGGGTCGGTTATAGTCAAAATGTGATGGATATACTTACCTCTCATGATAAACTAGAAACCCGAAAAATCAAAACCAAAAAAGGTACGGTCTGGAACTTAGAAAAGATAGCCTCTAATCATGTAGAAGTTAAATCTATGGGTGGTGAGGGTTACCATAAAGAAGTAAAGAGACTCACTCAAGAGTTCTTGTCATACACTGAGTATTTTGATGAAACTCTACAAAAAGATACCTCAAAACATAAAAGACTTTTTAAGAAGCATCAAGAACAGGTCAATGCACTTAGGGATGATGTAAAAGCTAGATTTGTTTCTGCATTGTCAACTTCTGGAATAATGCCAGATAAAGAATAATTAATTGTAATACATTATGTATTACAAAACATATTACACTGTAAGACAAAATTACAATTGTGTTAATTGAGAAAATTCCACATCAAGTATACGTGAGAGTTTATAGAGGTGCTTAAGATTGAAATGTTTTCCATTGGATCTGAGTTCCATACGGGAGTAATGGTCTGGTGTCATAAAGCCCATTAGTCGTGAGACTTCAAGTTTAGACATGCCTTTTTCTTCTCTGATAAGCGTTACGTTACGTGAGACAGTATCAAGGAATTGTACAGACTCAACTTCCAACTCTTCATCAAAATCCAAATTATAACCTTCGTGATTGTTCTTGATATAAGTATAAGGCTTTTAATGCATCTTTAATAATACCTATAGGTCTTGTTTGTTATGATTGTAAAAACTTAACGAAGGACAATGATGAAAAATTTACTGACAACCACTACACTACTTGCTGTACTACTCACACTTACAGGCTGTGCTAGTGAACCTAAAGATATGGTAGGTGACTATGTTGATGCATGGGTTATTCATGATAAAAATAAGGTCTTAACACTAAGTGATAGAAGAAATGCTGATAGACTAGAAGATAAAGTAGCCACATGCATAGGTAAATTATCTATATCCAATGAAAAATATATTATTGACAAAATATTTGAAGATACTGAATTTAAAAAGGTATTTGGTAGTTTTATGGGAACTGTCAAAGGAGAACTTGCTTATATCAAAAATAAAAATATACGTAAACTATGGGGTAAAATAGGTTCAAGCAACAGCGAGTACAAAAGTCTTAACTACGAGGCACTTAAAACAAAGCTTCCTGCTATGGTTAAACCTGCATTTGATGGGAGCTTAGAAGGGTTTAAATACAAAAAAGAGTTTTTAACACTTATTACCGATGCATGGATAGCAAGAATTAAACAAGACTACCCTAAAAATGAACAAACATATAAAGCATTAGTAAAAGCATTTTTTGAAGATATAGCAAGTAAAGATGATAAACATGTAGACGGTACGGTAGAAGATGCA
>JALULG010000025.1 GCA_027040785.1 bacterium | reverse complement strand
ATATTAAACAAAAACTAAAAGAATTTAAAGAAGAATTTGATCCAATTTTGGAAGATTTTTTTGATCAAGTCATTAAGGAGGCCGATAAAAAAGATGATTTGATGTCCGGAGCTTTACGGCATATCAAAAAAATTACGATGTCCGGTGGGAAAAGATTGCGTCCGGCATTGATGTGTTACGGTTATTGGGGCGTGGGAGGAAAGAGGCGCAAGGAAATTTTGCGGGCGGCAATCAGTGTGGAACTGATACACACCTTTTTGCTTATTCATGATGATATTATTGATCGCGATGCCAAACGACATGGGGTTATGACCACACACTTAAAATACAAAGAAATGCACGAAAAATTTTTTTGGAAAGATGATTCCGAGCATTTTGGAATGGCGATGGCAATAATAGTGGGGGATATGGTGGCGGCTTTGGGAAATCAGGCACTGTATAGTTCTGAATTTAAAGCGAAAACTTTGATTAAAGCTTTGTATAAATTGCAGGAAGTGGTGGCAAATACGGTAATAGGCGAAGCAAAAGATGTTTTAATCAGTTTCAAAGGAAAAGCGACAGAAAAAGAAATTTTGGATGTTTGCGAGTTCAAAACCGCCAAATATACTATTGAAAGCCCTTTACAGTTGGGAGCGATTTTGGGAGAAACGGAAGATGATATTTTTAAAAAATTGACAAAGCTATCAGTTCCGATGGGGATTGCTTTTCAAATTCAAGATGATATTTTGGGAATTTTCGGCTCGGAAGGGAAAATAGGTAAACCGATTGGTTCGGATATTTCCGAAGGGAAACAAACAGTTTTGGTTTTGGAGGCTAAAAAAAATTCCAATGAAGAGCAAAAGCAATTTTTAGATAGTGTTTTGGGAAAAAATGATTTAACTAAACAAGAAGTCAACAAATTTAGAGATATCGTGATTGAAACTGGTGCCCTGGATTATGCCAAAAATTTAGCAAAGAAATATGTCGCAGAGAGCAAAAAGGAAATTGCTAGAATTAATTTAGAAAAAAAATCCAAGGATTTTTTAATGGGAATCGCAGACTATATGATGGAAAGGGAGGTTTAGCTTCTTAGGTGTTAGGTTATAGCTTTTTAGGTTGTAGGTGTTAGTTTTTTAGGATAAAAATATGACAAAAGCAATAAATTCTCATAAGGATCTTATAGTTTGGCAAAAATCTATGGATGTGGTTGCAGAAATATATAGAATTACTGATAGTTTTCCTGAACCAGAATTATACGGTTTGACTTCACAAATGAGAAGATCTGCTGTTTTAATTCCTTCCAATATTGTAGAGGGCAGAAAGAGAAGTAGCAGGAAGGATTTTAGACATTTTTTGGTAATATCTTGTGGCTCAGGAGTTGAATTGGAGACTCAAATTGAAATATCAAAAAGACTTAATTTTGTTAATATAGAAAATTATAAAAAAGTTGATGAGTTACTTTTAGAAGTAATGAAAATGTTAAATAAAATGTTGTCAAACTTAAAAGTTCACTAACCTAAAAAGCTAATACCTAATACCTAACACCTAAACTATGATTAAAAG
>JALULG010000024.1 GCA_027040785.1 bacterium | reverse complement strand
ATATTGTTTGGGAAAAAATAATTTTTTCAGCTACCCTTTTGTTTTGTTCGCCTTTGTTTTGTTTTATATTTTATTTTTAATTAAAAAAATTATTCAAAGCGCTTTGGGGGGCGGCGTGATTTTTTCTTTTGATAAATATTTGGTTGATTTTTTATTAAAATTTCGCATATCTTTTTTGATAAAAATATTTTTAGGGATTACTTTTTTCGGGGAAATAAAAACGCTTTTATTTTTTCTTTTAATTTCAATAATTTTTCTTTATTTCAAAAAAGAATGGAAGTATTTACTTATTCTTTTATTTTCCTTCTTTTCCAGCGGTTTTGTCGGCTATGCAGGAAAAATACTTTTTGAACGACCTCGTCCGGAAAACGCTTATTTAATAAAAACTTCTTTTTCCATGCCAAGCGGGCATGCTGTGATGGCGATGACTTTTTATGGATTTTGGACTTATTTTTTAATAAAACAAAGTAAAAATTGGCAAAAAAAAGTAAATGTTTTTTTCAGCGGTTTGATTATTATTTTATTGATCGGTTTTAGTCGTTTATATTTGGGGGTTCATTATTTTAGCGATGTTTTGGTTGGTTATTTAATCGGTTTATTTTGGTTAATTGCGATGATTGTTGTTTTTCGTCAATTGTTTTTAGTAAAAAAAAGTTTTTGGAAAAAAATATCTTTTAAATTTAATATTTTTAAAAAATAAATTCTTGACATATTTTAAAAATATGTTTTAATGATAATCAAGGTAATAAACGCTTTACCTCTTTTATTTTATTTGTATAAAAATTATGCCTACAATAAATCAATTAGTCAGAAAAGGGCGAAAAAAAATTATTAAAAAAAGTAAAACTCCCGCCCTTAGAACAACCTTGAATATATTAAAAAGAAAATCCAGAGAATTGCCAAAAGGAAGTCCTTTTAAGCGTGGTGTTTGTTTGAAAGTGACAACCACTACTCCGAAAAAACCGAATTCGGCTTTGCGTAAAATTGCCAGGGTCAGACTTTCTAACGGTATGGAAGTAACCGCTTATATCCCCGGAATTGGTCATAATTTACAAGAACACTCTATTGTTTTGATTAGAGGTGGAAGAGTGGCTGATTTGCCGGGTGTCAGATATCATATTGTTCGTGGTGTTTATGATACTCAGGGTGTTGAAGGTAGAAAACAAGGACGAAGTTTATATGGAACTAAAAAAGAAAAAAAATAATATAATAATTTAAAAAGTTTTTATGAGAGGAAAACAAGCTCCAAAAAGAAAAATCAAACCGGATACCAAATTCAATAATGTTAATATAGCGAAATTCATCAACTATATAATGGAAAGAGGTAAAAAAACGGTGGCTGAAAAAATCGTTTACGGTTCTTTTGAGATTATTTCTCAAAAAACAAAAAACGATCCTTTGGAAATTTTTGAAAAAGCGATTAAAAACGTTACCCCTTTTGTTGAAGTAAAAGGACGTCGTGTCGGTGGGGCAAATTATCAAGTTCCTATGTTGGTAAAAGGAACCAGAAAATTTCAATTAGCCAGTCGTTGGATAATAGAGGCCGCTAAAAACAGAAAAGGTGTGCCTATGAAAGAAAAATTGGCCTTAGAATTGATTGATGCTTCAAACGAAGAAGGGGCTGCTATTAAGAAAAAAGAGGACGTTCAAAGAATGGCGGAAGCAAACAAAGCTTTTGCTCATTTTGCCAGATATTAATATTAAATAATTTATCTTAAAATCATTAAAAATTTTTATGAGAGAATATCCTTTGGAAAAACTAAGAAATATTGGAATTATCGCTCACATTGACGCTGGAAAAACAACGGTGACAGAGCGTATTTTATATTATACCGGGAAAAAACATAAAATTGGAGAAGTTCACGAAGGCGCCGCAGAAATGGATTGGATGGAACAAGAAAGAGAAAGAGGTATTACCATTACTTCGGCGGCCACCACTTGTTTTTGGAAAGATCATAACATTAATATAATTGATACTCCGGGACATATTGATTTTACCGCTGAAGTCCAAAGAGCATTGAGGGTTTTGGATGGAGGAGTGGTTATTTTTGATGGGGTCGCCGGAGTTGAACCGCAATCGGAAACGGTTTGGCGTCAAGCCGATAAATTTAAAGTGCCAAGATTAGCTTTTATTAATAAATTAGACAGAACCGGGGCCGACTTTTATTATGACCTGAAAACCATTCACGAAAGATTAACTAAAAATGCTTATCCTATTCAATTGCCGGTTGGCGCGGAAGCCGATTTTAAAGGTATTGTTGATTTAATTGAAATGAAAGCCGCTATTTACAAAGACGATATGGGGACCAAATGGGAAATAGAAGAAATTCCGGAAGATTTAAAAGAAAAAGCGGAAAAATATAGAGCGGAATTGGTAGAGGCCATTGTTGAAAACGATGAAGAGATGATGAATAAATATTTGGAAGGAAAAGAAATTAGCAATGAAGAATTGAAAAAAACTTTACGAAAAGCCGTTATTAACAATTCTATTGTTCCGGTTCTTTGTGGGACCGCTCTTAAGAATAAAGGTGTTCAATTTTTATTGGATGCCGTGGTTGAATATTTACCATCTCCGGTTGATTTACCTCCTTTAGAAGGTGTTGATCCAAAAGATCCGGAAAAGAAGATTATGATTAATCCTTCGGATGATGAGCCTTTTACGGCTTTGGCTTTTAAAATTGCGGTTGATCCTTATGTCGGGAAATTATGTTTTTTTAGAGTTTATTCCGGAACTTTAAAGGCCGGTTCTTATGTTTTAAATGTTAACACCGGAGAAAAAGAAAGGGTTGGTCGTATTATGAAAATGCATGCCAATGACAGAGAGGAGGTTCAAGAAGTTTATGCCGGTGAAATTGCCGCCGCGGTTGGTTTTAAGAAAACTTTTACCGGCCATTCTTTGACAGATGTAAAACGTCCGGTTTTATTGGAAACAATTAGTTTTCCAACGCCGGTTATTTCAGTTGCTATTGAACCAAAAACAAAGTCCGATCAAGAGAAAATGGGGGTGGCTTTGCAAAAACTGGCTGAGGAAGATCCGACTTTCAGGGTGCGAACCGATGAAGAAACCGGACAAACAATTATTTCCGGTATGGGTGAATTGCATCTGGATATTATTATTGACAGAATGAAAAGAGAATTTAAAGTTGAAGCTAATATTGGTCAACCGCAAGTTGCCTATAAGGAAACTATTAGAAAAACAGCTCAAGCTCAAGGAAAATACGTTCATCAATCCGGTGGTCGCGGACAATATGGTGATTGTTGGTTAAGATTGGAAGTTTTGGATGATAAAGATAAAGAATTTGAATTCGCCAGTGAAATTAAAGGAGGAGTTATCCCGAATGATTATATTCCGGCGATTGAAAAGGGTGTTAAAGAAGCTATTACCAACGGTGTTGTGGCCGGTTATCCAATGATAAATATTAAAGCGGTTGTTTACGATGGTTCTTATCATGAGGTTGATTCATCTGAGGTTGCTTTTAAAATTGCCGCTAATAAAGCTTTTCAAGCGGCCGCTAAAGAGGCGGATCCGGTTTTGTTGGAGCCGATAATGAAAGTTGATGTAACAACTCCGGAAGAATTTATGGGGGACGTGATCGGAGATTTAAACTCTAAAAGAGGTCAGATAGAAGAAATGGAGGATAGAAGTTACGGAGGATTAAAAGTTAAATTGATTAAAGCAAAAGTTCCTTTGTCGGAAATGTTTGGTTATGCCACTCAATTACGTTCCATGACACAAGGAAGAGCTTCTTATTCAATGGAATTTTCCAATTACGCTGAAGCTCCGAAAAATATAACCGATGAAATAATTGAAGGTAAAGAAAAGAAGTAGGGAGCTTTCTTGACAAAATTTAAAAATGTGTTAGACTTTTAAAAGTTAAATAATAATTAATTAATAATTAATAAATAAGCAACTGGGTAAAACTCTTCACCCTTTATTTGCGAAAGGGATATTTTTGCGCTCCCGCAAATGAAGAGGTTGCTTATAAGGAGAATAAAAAAATGGCAGAAAAATTTGAAAGAACAAAACCCCATGTAAACATTGGAACCATTGGTCATGTTGATCATGGGAAAACAACTTTAACCGCAGCTATTTTAAAAGTTTTTAATGCAAAAGGTTTAAGCGCTTCCCAAAAAAGCGTTGACCAAATTGATGCTGCGCCTGAAGAAAAAGAACGTGGTATTACCATCGCTACCGCTCACGTTGAGTACGAAACCGAAAAAAGACACTATGCTCACGTTGATTGTCCGGGTCATGCCGATTATGTTAAAAATATGATTACCGGCGCGGCTCAAATGGATGGCGCTATTTTGGTGGTTGCCGCAACTGATGGTCCTATGCCTCAAACTAGAGAGCATATTCTTTTGGCCAGACAAGTTGGTGTTCCTTCAATTGTTGTTTTCTTAAACAAAATTGATCAAGTTGAAGAACCTGAATTGGTTGATTTGGTGGAAGAAGAAATTAGAGATCTTTTAAACAAATATGACTTCCCGGGAGATAAAACCCCTATTATCAGAGGTTCAGCTTTAAAAGCTTTGGAACATCCGGAAGACGAAGAAGCTGCCAAACCTATTATGGAATTAATGAAAGCCGTAGATGAGTTTATTCCGGAACCTCAACGTCCGGTTGACCAACCGTTCTTAATGCCAATTGAAGATATTTTTTCAATCGAAGGACGTGGTACCGTAGTAACTGGAAGAATTGAAAGAGGTGTGATTAAAGTTGGAGAAGAAGTGGAAATCGTTGGTATAAAAGATACTCAAAAAACAACCGTTACCGGAGTGGAAATGTTTAATAAGCAATTAGACGAGGGGCGAGCCGGTGATAATGCCGGAATTTTGCTCCGTGGAATTAAAAAAGATGAAGTTTCCAGAGGACAAGTTTTGGCAAAACCGGGTAGTGTTACTCCTCATACTGAATTTGAAGCGGAAGTATATGTTTTAAGCAAAGAAGAAGGTGGTAGACATAAACCTTTCTTTAAAGGTTATAAACCTCAATTTTATGTTAGAACTACCGATATTACCGGAGAAGTAACTTTGCCGGAAGGAACAGATATGGTTATGCCGGGCGATACCGTAAAATTAACCATTAAATTAATTGCTCCGGTAGCTTTGGAAGAAAAACAAAAATTTGCTATTCGTGAAGGTGGAAGAACCGTCGGAGCCGGAGTTGTTTCAAAAATTATTAAATAAATATTTAATTCGGCTCCACTCAAAAGAGTGGAGCCGAAAATAAAATATAAATAATAAAAATAAAAACATGGCAGACAAGAAAGAAAGCAAAAACAACGAAATCAATAATTCAGCGGAGGCAACTGCTCAAGGGCCGAGAATCAGAATTAAAATTAAGGCTTTTGACAGTAAGATAATTGATCAATCCACGAAAACCATTATTGATACCGCCGAGAGATCGGGAGCAAAAGTAAAAGGTCCTATTCCTTTACCAACTGAGATTAAGAAACATACTGTTTTAAGATCAACTTTTGTTCATAAAGATTCTCGAGATCAGTATGAAATGAGAATTCACAAAAGACTGATTGATATTGTTTCGCCAACTCCGAAAACGGTTGATAGTTTAATGAGTTTGAATT
>JALULG010000023.1 GCA_027040785.1 bacterium | reverse complement strand
AATAGAAACATCGCCTTTGGAATAAAAATTCCTTTAATTGTTTTTTTTGTTTTTTTCGTTCTGGCCGGTATTTTTTTAATTTATCTTTTATTTAAAAATCTCAAACAAAAAAAATACCCGCAAACTTTGGCTGTCGCCGTTATTTTAGCAGGTGCTATCGGAAATATAATTGACCGAATTCGCTTCGGTTATGTAATAGATTTTATCAGTATTAAATATTTTTCCATTTTTAATTTGGCGGATATTTATATCACTTGCGGAGCGATTTTTTTTGCTTATCTTTTTTTAAAAGAGGAAAATTAATCTTTGATTTGTTTTTTAATTTCTTCAATCTCATCGCTTAACCTTTTAATTTCTTCTTGATTGTTTAAATCGAAAAGATGCTCCATCACAAATAAAACAATAAAAAATACAATTGATGTCAAAATCACTCCCTGAACCGTTAAGCGATTGATTTCACTTAACTTTAAATCAAAAAAAATACCGTGAGCTATACCGAAAAAAGCGCCAATAAAAGCGAAAAAAGCAAACAATATTATTTGTTTTCTTGATAAAGCCATTGGAATATAATAAGATAATTAAAAATCAAATTTTTATTTATTATAGCATATTTATTTTATGTCATCAAAAATTTTTTCCGCAACCACAATCGGATTGGACAGTGAACCGATAGAAGTGGAAAGTGATATTTCCGCCGGATTGGGAAATTTTATCGTAGTCGGCTTGCCGGATACCGCTGTTCAAGAAGCCAGAGAAAGGGTGCGGAGCGCCATTAAAAACAGTTCGTTTTCATTTCCTCAAACCAGGATAACCATTAACTTGGCGCCGGCTGACATTAAAAAGGAGGGGCCTATTTTTGATCT
The DNA here is from genome assembly GCA_027040785.1 of bacterium. Lineage (GTDB taxonomy): Bacteria > Patescibacteriota > Patescibacteriia > JAACEG01 > JAACEG01 > JALULG01. Next base: position 4,766 of record JALULG010000023.1, on the reverse strand, counting down.
CCCGATAGCCATCAGTATTTTATTGGCGGATTCCAAAAATTTTATCCCAAAAATAAACTTGGAAAAATCAATTTTTATTGGAGAATTGGCTCTTGACGGACGATTAAGGAAAGTTAACGGGGTTTTACCGATCGCTTTAATGGCGGAAAAATTAAAATTTGAAAATTTATTTTTACCCAAAGAAAATATTAAAGAAGCTTCTTTGATAAAAGGAATAAATATTGTCCCGATTAAAAACTTAAACGAAATAGTTGAATATTTACTTGGAAACAAAAAAATCAAAACTTTAAATACGGAAAATATAAAAATAAAAAATATTCAAAAATTTAAAATTGATTTTCAAGATATACACGGACAAGAATTTGCCAAAAAAGCTCTGGAAATTGCGGCTGCCGGCGCCCATAACGTTCTTTTTAACGGACCGCCGGGAGCGGGAAAAACAATGCTTGCCAACGCTTTTCCGTCCATTCTTCCGCCGTTAACGGAAAAAGAAATTTTAGAAACAACCAAAATTTACAGTGTTTTGGGAAAACTTTCCGTTAAAAAACCTTTAATCACAATTCGCCCTTTTAGAAACCCACACCATACTTCTTCTTATGTTGCTTTGGTTGGTGGCGGAACTTATCCAAAGCCGGGTGAGATCAGTTTGGCTCACAGAGGAGTTTTGTTTCTTGATGAATTTCCGGAATTTAACAGGCAAGTTTTGGAAAGTTTACGTCAACCATTGGAAGATGGGCAAATTACTGTTTCCCGCGCCCAAGGATCACTTGTTTTTCCGGCAAAATTTATTTTAATCGCAGCCCAAAATCCCTGCCCTTGCGGATATTATACCGATCCGGATAAAGAATGTGTTTGCTCAGCCAACCAAATCATCAAATATCAACGAAAAATATCCGGTCCTTTATTGGACAGAATTGATTTGAATATTGATTTGCAAAAAGTAAAAACCGAAAAACTTATTACAAAGGGTGATGCTGAAAATTCGGAAAGTATCAGAAACAGAGTAATTAAAGCGCGCAAAATGCAAAAAAACAGATTTAAAAAAGAAAATATTATTACCAACAGTGAAATGTCCACCAAGCAAACTGAAAAATATTGCCAAACAGACAAAGAATCTTCACTGCTGTTAAAACAAGCTATTGAAAAATTTAATCTTTCAGCCCGTTCATATTTCAGAATTTTAAAATTGGCGCGAACTATTGCCGACCTTAATGAAAGCGAGGAAATTAAAAAAGAACACATTGCCGAAGCATTACAATACAGACCGAAAAGCAATTAAAAAATCAGGCGTAAACACCTGATTATATTTTAATCTCTGACTTTTCCCAACAAACAAATTTTTTGATCTATTGCTTGGCAAATCTTTTTAATGGTTTGCCATATTTTCATTTTATATAAAAGAAAAACCAACACAGCCAACAAAACACCATATTCTCCGATTATACCCCATTGATTATTTAAGTTTTGACTTTTAGAAAAAATATCAAAAAATTTAAAAACAAAAAAAAGAACAAGAAAGAAAAAATAGACCTGCCAAGGACGAATAATTCTTTTTTTAACATGAAAAGTTAAAAAAGAAATATTATCCCACGATTCGTTTTCAATAAATTTCTCAAAATTAACATATTTTCCAAAAAATAAAATTCCGAAAAAACTACAAATCAAAAATATTATCCAAGCAAAAACAAAACAAAAACAGCAAAAACAAGATGATAATAAGTAATATGGTAGAATGCAAATATTTAAATACTCCTCATTAAAATAAAAAGAAAATTCTTCCAAAAAAATATATCGCCAACTGCTTCTTTTTAATCCTTTATTGAGAAGCGGCACAGCATACAACAAAAAAATAAAAATGGCCACACTATAAAACAAAAAACAAATTAACACAAAACGATTAACCAGAAAAACTCTTCCGTTTGTTGTTGAAATGAATGACGAAAAAAAAGCAATCATCATCACTAATATTCCAAAAATCAAATGAGATAAAAAACTTTTTGCTTTTAGAGAATTTATTGTTTCCATAACTACCTCCTAAATTTTAAGTTGTAAAGTTCGTCAATAAATAATTTTTGTTTATTATCTTAAATTTTAAAAAATAAAAAGTCAATTAATTTAGAATTTAAGAGACTGCTGTTTTAAGTTTTGCTCTAAATTCGTTTTAGAGTCTCGTGTTAATTTCGCTGTTATCCCGAACATTTCAAGATCTCATGGATATTAGTTTTTACTTTATTTTTTGAGATGCTGAAATAAATTCAGCATGACACAGGAAATGAGATACCGAAATAAATTCAACATGACATGAGGGTTTTTATGTCACCCTAAATTTATTTCAGGGTCTCATGATTTTTTATTTTTAGTTTTTTCAAGATACTAAACATTTCAGGATCTCGTGGTAATTTATATAATCCCACCTTGAATCTAAGTTTAATATGTATTATTATAAAATTATTATTAAATAATTATTTTAAATTATGTCTTCCAAATTATCTCAAAAATTTCCCCACATTCTTTTAATACTTTATTTAATTTTTACTTTTATTTTAGGAATAAATCCTTTTGACAGAGAAACTTGGTGGGCGGAAAACTTACCGCTTTTTATTACTGTTTTTTTACTGGTTACCACTTATAAAAAATTTCGTTTCTCAAATTTATCTTATTTTTTAATGTGGTTTTTCATTTGCTATCACACAATCGGCGGACATTTTACTTTTGAAAGAGTTCCTTTTGATTTTGTTTCCAATTTATTCGGTTGGCAGAGAAACAATTTTGATCGGGTGGGACATTTTTTAGTCGGAGTTTTCGCCTATCCAACGGCTGAACTTTTTTTCTTAAAAAAATGGGTCAAAAATGTTTGGGTGGCAATTTTTGTCGGCATTTTAGCGCTTGGATTTTGGGGATCTGTTTATGAAATAATAGAAATGGCTTTTGCGGTTTGGAACGGCGGTGATGCCGGCGCTAATTTCTTAGGATCGCAAGGAGATGTTTGGGATGCTCAAAAAGATATGCTTCTTGATATTTTAGGAGCAATAACTATCTCAATTTTATTTTACTTCAAACATTCAAATAAGAAAATATGAAAAAATTAGTTTTTGACATTGAAACAATTGGAGAAGACTTTGATAAATTAGATAAAACAACACAAAATGTTTTAACTCGTTGGATTAAAAAAGAATCAAAAAATGAAGAAGAGTATAAACTGGCTTTGGAAGACTTAAAAAACGGACTTGGTTTCTCCCCTTTAACCGGAGAAATAGTAGCTATCGGTGTTTTAGATGTTAACAAAAATCAAGGAGCTGTTTATTATCAATCTCCGGAAAAAAAAGAAAAGGAAATAAACGAAAACGGGATTAAATATATTCCTTATTCAGAGAAAGAAATGTTGGAAAAATTTTGGGAAGGAGTTAAAAAATACGATCAAGTAATCAGTTTTAACGGACGCGCCTTTGATGTGCCCTTTTTGGTTACCCGGAGCGCCATTAATAAAATCAGACCAAGTATTGATTTAATGCCTTATCGTTTTAGCAAACACTACGAAACAAAGCATCTTGACTTACTTGAACATTTAAGTTATTTTGGAACTGTTCGCAAAAAAGGCAATTTACATTTATGGTGTCGCGCCTTTGGCATTACCAGTCCAAAATCAAAAGGTGTAAGCGGGGACGATGTTGGTAAATTATTTAAAGAAAAAAAATTTTTGGATATTGCCAAATATAATGCCGATGATTTATTCGCCACCAAAGCCCTTTATGAAAAATGGTTAAAGTATATGGCTTTTTGATTTGATTTTTTCTTTTTACTTGTTATGGGACCGTCGCCAAACCCCGATTTTCGCCAATTTTCTCAAATTTCGCCTGCGACTTGCTGAAAAAATCTTATCAATACGCCGTATTTATGCGATTTTTTCAACAGCGTCTCGGCCGAAATTTAAAAAAATTCATCAAAAACGGGATTTGACGACAGTCCCGTTATAATAAAACTGTTGTCAAATTTTGGGCCCGTAGCTCAGTTGGTTAGAGCGCTTGCATGGCATGCAAGAGGTCGCCGGTTCGAATCCAGTCGGGTCCACCATATTGAATTTATCTAATTTATAGCCAAATGGTTTGGCTATTTTTTAAATCTAAAACCAAATATGACTAAATATAATTTTCCTCAAATCCTAAAAAATTGGAATATTGATTTTAAAAAAATTCGTGAAGATATTAAAATTTGCGGATCACCAGAACGAGCTCAATTCAGAACCGTCATTGAAGATAAAAATAACAATTTATATATTTTGGAAAAAATATATAATGATAATTTTGAAAGAAAAAAGGAAATTGCCAAAATTTTGGATTTTTTAAAAAATAATAAGTTTTCTCAAATAAATACTTATTTAAAAAATATTAAAGGCGATTTTTTAACCTTAATACCGGAAAGCATTCCGATTCAATCATCTTGCCGACGCGCTCCCAAAATCAAACATCAAGATGAGTATTGGCAATTACAAAATTTTATCAAAGGAAAAGAACTAAAAAGACCGGAATATGTTTTTGATGATTGGCGCGGAGAAGAATCGGCGAATTTTTTAATAAAATTAAAAGAAAAAAGCAAAGACATTTCTTTTTTAAATTCAAAAAATGTATTTTCCTTAAAAAATTATATTTTTAAAATTGAAAATGGGATAAAAGAAAAAAATCCGGAAATTTTTTTGCAGATTAAAGAAATAATTAAATATTTGGAATATTCTTTTTTTCAGATTTATGAAAAATTACGGGAAAGTTTTT
>JALULG010000022.1 GCA_027040785.1 bacterium | reverse complement strand
CAATCCAATGAACAAATTGAGCGGGAAAAATTGAATTTAAATGCCTTCATTTCCAGTCATGTTGCCGGGTTGATTATTTCTATTTCACAAACAACCACCAGTTCTGATCATTTTAAAAGATTTCTGGATCAAGGAGGCAAAATTGTATTTTTTGATCGTGTTTGTGAGGATATTGAAACAAGTAAGGTAATAGTAAATGATTATGAAGGAGCATTCTTAGCAACAGAATATTTGATTAAAAAAGGTTATTCCAGAATCAGGCATTTAGCGGGCAGTAGAAATTTGAAAATTTCTGAAAATAGGTATCGCGGTTTTGTAGATGCCTTAAAAAAATATGGCAAAAACGTGAATCAAGATTATGTGTATTGGGGCGGATTCCAGGAGAAGGACGGTCGAGAGGGTATGCGTTTTTTATTATCGCTTCCTGAACCACCGGATGCCATATTTGCGGTTAATGATCCTGTGGCCATAGGCGCTTATGAAGTTATTCAGAAAAATAATCTTAAGATTCCTGATGATGTGGGCATTGTGGGGTTTTCAAATAATCCTATTTCGGCCTTTGTCTCACCCCCATTAACAACCATACATCAACCGGCATTTGAAATGGGAAAAAAAGCCACAGAGTTACTTTTGGAACAAATAAACAACGATACCAAAGATGCTTTTGTGGTAAAAGAAGTTTTAAAAACGCATTTAATAATTAGGAAATCGGCATGATTTTTTTTATAAATGCAAACGTGTGCAGTCGGATAAAAGCTCATTTAGAAAGGAGGGGACCTCAAGTTAGTAACATTAATCTTTTAAATAATTAAATTAAAATTTAACCTCAAAAGGAGGAGAGTGGCTATGAAGCGTGTTTTACCGTTATTTGTATGTTTCTTGTTATTATTTTTAATCAAGACATTACCTGCGCAGGTAGATTTTATGCATCCTTATTCACCCGATGAACATACTGTTCTGCTCTTGCACTTTGATGGCGATTTAAACGACGTTTCCGGAAAAACTGCTGGAGGAATCGGTAATGGTGATTATAGTTTTGTTTCCGGATTATCAAATTTTGATAAATGTCTCTATTTAAATAATAGTTCTATTTCCGATTCTTCACGGGTTTTAGTGCCAGATACGTCCGCTTTGGATATTAAAGGTTCTTTTACATTAGAAGCATGGGTTTATTTCCTGACTTTTGGTGAAGGTTGGAACGATTGGCGAGGAGCTCCAAGAATTTTAGCCAAACCTTTTGCAGTTAACTCTTCTTCCGATTGTAGCTGACATTAATCCTTCTTCAGGTTTTAACTCTAAAAGCTTATTTCCATAAAATTTTAACACTTCTTTTAAATGATCTAATATCTCATCATTTATTTCAGTATTCTCATCAACTTCAAACATATAACTATTATCTGCAAGCCATTCATCAAAGGAAGGTTTATAGTTAGGATTTAATTTTGGACTCCAATCATCGTTTAATATTACATCTCCATTCTCATCCCTAAGGTATTTTTCGTCAGAATATTCAATAGGATTCCCATCCTCATCTTTTTCTGGATATGCTTGATTATATTCTTCCTGTTTCTGTTC
>JALULG010000021.1 GCA_027040785.1 bacterium | reverse complement strand
TGTAATATCAGACTTGATTAAAGCCAATACGGAAATAGCAAAAGCGGTTGGGAAAAATATAAAAAGTTCAACGAAACATGGAGACAAATAAATGACAGAACTAATCAAAAGCGGTATAGAAAAAGGGCTAATAGCTCTTGATGCTGAAGAGAAATACATCACATATTTGCATCAAAATAAAAAGAGAAATTACTCAAATCCTGAAGAAAAGGTTCAAGCAGAAGCTTTTTTAAAATTGGTCCTTACCTATGAATACCCTGTTGAGAATATTGTTCAATTTGTACCTATAACGATGGGTTCATCTAAAAAAGAAGCTGATATAGTAGTTTATAATGACGCAGAGCATATGCAACCTCATATAGTTGTAGAGTGCAAACATAAAGATGTTTCAGAGCAAGAATTTAATCAAGCCATAGAACAAGCATCAAGTTATGCGTATGCTCTCTCAGGTACTATAAAATTTCTTTGGGTTACTTCTGGCACAAGAGATGAAAGTTTTTTAATTGATAAAGACAGTAGTGTTAAACAAACTATCCCTGATATCCCTAGATATGGTATTGAAAAAATTCAAAAGTACAAATATGTAAAAGGTGGTTTGCGTCAAGGTGAAGAAGCAGGATCAGATGAAATAAAACAATCATTCTTTGAACTAGAGATGATAGATGAAGATGAGCTTACCAGACGATTTAAACAAGCACATAATGCACTTTGGGCAGGAGGAGAGCTTAATCCTAGTGAGGCATTTGATGAGCTTGATAAATTGATTTTTTGTAAGATTTGGGATGAAAGAAAGCCCAGAAAAAAGGGACAACCGTATGATTTCCAAATCTTTAGTGAGCCTATACCCAAAAATGCCAGCGAAGATGAAAAAAAAGAGATAGAAGAAAAAATAGAAAAAGAACTTTATAAAAGAGTTTTGGCACTTTACAATGAAGGCAAGAAAAAAGATCCTGAAGTTTTTAAAGATGGCATAAGGCTTAATGCAAAAAAAGTGAAAACTGTTGTAGGTTACTTAGAAGCAGTAAATCTTAGTGAAACAGACTTGGATAGTAAAGGGAAAGCATTTGAGACATTTATGGGGTCATACTTCCGTGGTGATTTTGGGCAATTTTTTACCCCTCGAAATATTGTAAAATTTATTGTGAATGTACTGCCTATAACCCATGAATCAAAGGTATTGGACACCTCATGCGGTAGTGGTGGATTTTTACTCTATGCCTTAGATAAAGTTAGAAAAGAGGCTGATGAATTTTATCCAGACTACGAAATCAATCCTAGACAAAATACAGACCATTTTAGACACTGGCATGACTTCGCAGAAAAACAGCTCTTTGGAATAGAGATAAATGAACAGATTGCAAGAACTGCTAAAATGAACATGATTATCCATGATGATGGACATACTAATGTCATAGCTAGTGATGGACTTTTGAGTAGTGATACAATCATAGAAAAAACAGGAAACAAAGGGAGATTAGTTTGGTAGATGATGTTTTGGAGTCTCTGTTGGAACGATTGGAGAGGATCTATTGAATTTACTAAAAATAGTCCAGGACAAATATCTGAAATTTATAGGG
>JALULG010000020.1 GCA_027040785.1 bacterium | reverse complement strand
ATTTTACTTTTATCGTAGAAGGGGATAAAAAGATTAAAACAAAAGAAGCCGAAGGTATAAAAAATAATGCCAATATAATTATTTTTATCACTATAATTTTAATATTTTTCGCAGTTTTATTTTTAATTTTTAAAAATAATAAATCAAATAAAAAATAAAAAATTAATATAAATAAATTAAAATTATGAAAAAAGCCCTAAATCAAGGAGGGGGCAGGAAAAAACAAGTTTTTTACAGTTTAATAATTTTATCACTTTTATTTAACATGTTTTTTAACAACATGTTCTTTTTTGCCAAAAATAAAGCCAAAGCGGATGATTCCGGTTTATGTAAAGCTAAAATTGATGTTATTCTTGTAATGGATAGATCGGGAAGTATGGGCTTAAATAATCCTTCTTTTTTAGATTTGGCAAAAGAGGCCGCCAATAATTTTTTGGAAAAATTGGGCGAAAATGATCATTCAGCTTTAGTGTCTTTTACCTATAGAGATCATTTAACTAAAAAATGGGTAGCAAAACTTGATAAAAGTCTTTCCTCAGATCATTTATCAACACAAAACGCAATTAATTCTTTAACCGCTTATGGTAAAACCAATATTGGTGACGCGATTGATTTAGCTAATCAAGAATTAGTGGAAAATGGACGTTTGCAAGCGGTAAAAACAATTATTCTTTTAACCGATGGAGAGGCAAATGAACCGGACGTTGATGATCCGGCTGAGTATGCGATTGAAAAAGCTGAAAATTCAGCGGAAGCCGGCTATAAAATTTTTACCATTGGTTTAGGGGATAAAAATGAATTAGACGAAGAAATGTTGGAAAGAATTGCTGATATTACTGATGGTGAATATTATTATGCTCCTAGCGGAGAAGATTTAAATAATATTTACAATTCTATTAGTTCTAAGATTTGTGACTTTGGTTCTATTTCGGGATGTAAGTTTTTGGATAGCAATAAAGATGGCAGTATAGAAAATGAAGAAAAACTTGAGGGTTGGGAAATATTGTTAGGTGGAGATAAAACGGAAACACAATTAACCGATGAAAACGGTTGTTATCAGTTTAGCGGTCTTTTACCGGGAAATTACACTGTTTCAGAAGGAGGAAAAGATAATGTTGTTTTTGAGCAAACTTTTCCGGAAAATAATTCATATGTTATTACTTTGGAAGAAGGTGAAAATTTGGAAAATTATGATTTTGCCAACTATTTACCGGTTTGCGGAAATTCAATTATAGATGAAAATTATGGCGAGATATGTGAAGTGGGAGATATTTTGGAATGTGAATTGGAAAATGGTTATAAAGGTGTTAGAACTTGTTTAGAGGATTGTTCTGCTTGGTCTGAAACTTGTGAAACTACCGAATATTGCGGAGATGGGATTAAAAACGGAAATGAAGAGTGTGATGACGGCAATAATCTTCCCGGAGACGGATGTGATAATGAATGTCGGATTGAAACAGTTTGCTCCGACAACGAAACCAAAGCTTGCGGAACAAGCGATATTGGTATTTGTCAAATGGGAACTCAAACTTGTGTAGATGGTCAATGGGGAGAATGCGAAGGAGCGATTAACCCAACAGATGAAATTTGCGGAAACG
>JALULG010000019.1 GCA_027040785.1 bacterium | reverse complement strand
GAACTAAAAGTTTTATCTGTATTTAACAATGATTTGTCTATTTTGACAAATAACATTTTTCTGAACAAAATTATTAAATCTTGAGTTAATTTAATTAAATCAATTCCTTTTTCAACGGCATTGTTTATTAACTCTATCGCTTCTTTATTTTGATCATTGATTATTTTTTCCAATAACAAAAAAGCTGTTTCAGTATCAGAGTAAGGAATAATAGTGGCAATTTCTTCGGTTCTTGGGTTATCAATTCCCAAAGATATTATTTGATCCAATAAACTTTCAGCGTCTCTCAATCCCCCTTCCGCATTATGAGCGATAATTTTTAATATTTTATCATTAATTTTAAATTTTTCTTTTTGGCTAATTTCTTTTAATTTTTTAAAAATATCATCTTCTTTAATTTTTTGAAAATCAAAACGTTGGCAACGGGAAATAATTGTCGGCGGGATTTTATGTATCTCGGTAGTTGCTAAAATAAAAATTACTTTTTTAGGCGGTTCTTCTAATGTTTTTAAAAGAGCATTAAAAGCCGAGTTAGACAACATATGAACTTCGTCTATGATAAAAATACGATATTTTTCAGAAGATGTTCCAATTTGAGAGACATTGATAATATTCTCTCTAACATTGTCTACGCCGGTGTGGCTGGCGGCATCAATTTCAATAATATCCAAGTCTTTATTTTCGTTGATTGTCAAACAATTAGAACAGGTATTACATGGCTCACTTTCTCCCTTTTTTCTTTTTTGACAATTTAATGATTTGGCTAAAATTCTGGCGATAGTTGTTTTTCCAACTCCTCTTGGTCCCACAAATAAAAGAGCATGAGCAATGTCATTATTTTTAATTTCATTTTTTAAAATTTTTTTAATATGATTTTGTCCAACCACTTCTGAAAAATTTTTTGGTCTGTATTTTTGGTATAAAACAGGCATATTTATTTTTTGATAATGTTTTCTACGGCCGCCCATTCACTTTTGGTATCTTTTGGGGTTAAAATAATGATTTCGTCACCAACTTCACCTTTAAAATAAGTAACCGCCGCTCGTAATAATTTCCATCTTTTATCATCTACTATGGCATAATATTGTTTTGTTTCCTCGTTTTTTATCAAAGTGCCAATCAACCTATCTCTTTCAACGGGTCCTATTTGTTTGTAAATAAAAGTGCCGTCCGGTTCTATGATTAATTTCAAAATATCTCCTTCAACCAATTTTGATTTGGAGGCATAATTTGAAGGTACGCTGTATCTCTTACCGTCAGGACCAATCATTTCTTCACCGGTAAAAACCCCTTCAATGATTTTTTCTCCTTGTTTATTTTTGAATTCTTTTAAATTTTTATTTTCTTCCAAAGGAGAGGAAGAATATTCTGTTGGAATTTTGTTGTTTTCCAAATAAAACAACAATTGTTTTATTTCTCCGTGAATTTTTTGCAGTTGAGTTTTTAAATATTCTTGAGTGCTTTTTGATTTTTGGGCTTCTTTTTTGTTTTCTTTTTCTTCCTCCTCCTTCTCTTTCGAGAAAATATTATCTTCAATTTTAAGTTCTTTTTCCAGTTCTTCGTCTAATATTTTTTCTTCTTTTGTGTTGTTTTTGTTTTCTTC
>JALULG010000018.1 GCA_027040785.1 bacterium | reverse complement strand
AACACAATATTCCTTTATTTAAAAATTTGCCAAGATGATTTTTTTTAGATAAAATATCAATTAAGATTATGTTCAAAAATATTCTAAAATTTTTCCTGAAAGATAAAATAATTATTTTTTGGGTGATTTTAAGTTTATCATTAATTGCCTTAATGTTAATAAACTTATTTAAAATCCCCAAAACTTCCGATCCGATTCCATTGCATTACAATATTTATTTTGGAATTGATTATTTAGGTGCTTGGAAAAAAATTTTCATTATACCATTATTGGCTTTTTTAGTTTTTTTAATAAATTTCACTCTCGCATTATTTCTTTATTTTAAAAATAAATTTATCAGTTATCTTTTTTGCGGAACAAGTTTATATGTTCAAATAATTTTTTTAATAAGTTCTTTAACGATTACCTGGATCAACACTTAATTATATGAAAATAGCTTTAGTGCATGATATGTTAGTTCAGTATGGAGGAGCGGAAAAAGTTTTAAAAACTTTAAGCGAAATTTATTCGAACGCCCCCATCTATACTCTTCTTTATGACGAGAATAAAATGGGAAATATTTTTCCAAAAGAAAAAATCAGAACGTCCTTTTTACAAAAACTTCCTTTTGCTAAAAAAAAATACCAGTGGTACTTGCCTTTAATGCCTCAGGCCGTTGAAAGTTACGATCTAAAAAATTTTGACATTGTTATTTCTTTATCAAGCGCTTTTGCCAAAGGAGTTATCACCGCTCCAAATACCAAACATTTATGTTATTGTCATACGCCAACCAGATATTTATGGATCAATCCCCATGATTATGTTAAAAATTTACCTTATAATAATTTTACAAAAAAAATCATTAAATTTTATTTAAGTAAACTACGAATTTGGGATCAGTTGGCAAATAATAGAGTTGATAAAATAATTGTTAATTCAAAACACACTCAAAAAAGAGTAAAAAAATATTACCGAAAAGAAAGCGAAGTTATTTACCCTCCCGTTGAAACAAATAATTTTTATATTTCCAAAAAAAAAGATTATTTTTTAACCGGCGGAAGATTGGTTTCTTACAAAAAATTTGATCTAATCGTTAAAGCTTTTAATAGAACAAAAAAACCTTTAAAAATATTTGGAACCGGACCGGAATACAAAAAAATAAAAAAAATGGCTGGAAAAAATATTAAATTTTTGGGTTTTGTGAATGATAACGACCTGAAAAAACTCTATTCAGAAGCCAAAGCGTTTATTCATGCTCAAGAAGAAGATTTTGGAATTATCTTAGTGGAAGCAATGGCTTCGGGAACCCCGATAATCGCTTATAAAAAAGGCGGGGCTTGTGAAACTTTAACAGAAGGTATTAGCGGGGAATTTTTTAGCGAACAAAGCGTTGAAGTATTGGCGAATAAAATTCAAAATTTTAATCCTCAAAAATACAAGCCCGAATCAATTAAAAAAGAAAGCGAAAAATTTGATAGTGAAATTTTTAAAAATAAAATTAAAAAAATCATAGAAAATTATGAAAATTTTTAAAAAAACTTACCTAAAAGAAAAATTAACTCCCGGTTTTGTTTCTCTTTATACGGGAAAAATGATTGTTCAACTTTCCCAAGGGATAGGAGGTTTGTTTTTACCAATTTTTTTATTTAAAATATTTGATCTTAAAATTGAATACGTTATTTATTATTATATTGCCAACAGCTTTGCCTATTTAATCAGTGTTGCTTACGGAGCAAAATTTTTAAACAAAATCGGCTTTAGAAGATCTTTGAGAATGAGTGTTTTTTTTGGCGCTTTATACTACCTTCTTTTTTATTTTGCCAATAAAGAAAATATATTTTTAATATTGATTTTAGCGATTATTGTTTTGACTTTTTTTCGTTTATTTTATTGGCTTCCTTATCATGTTGATTTTGCTAAATTTACCACCAAAGAGTCTCGAGGAAAACAATTTAGCTTATTAGAGGCAACCAGACTTTTAATTGGTGTTATTTCGCCATTAATGTTTGGATTCTTAATAAAAGAATTTAATTTTGAGGCGATGTTTTTAATAGGTATATTAATTTATTTAATATCCGGAATTCCTTATATTTTTATAACTAGAACAAGAGAAAAATTTTCTTGGACATACAAACAGACTTGGAAAGAATTTTTCAGTAAAAAAAACAGAGATACAATTTTGGCCTATATCGGTGATGGGGCCGAAAATACGATTGGAACAATTATTTGGCCGATATTTATTTGGGAACTATTAAAAGGAAATGTTTTTAGTGTGGGAGCTATCTCTTCTTTAATAGTTATGGTAACGATAATTATGCAGTTGGCATTGGGGAAATATACTGATAAAGTAAATAAGAAAAAAATATTACATTGGGGCAGTTTCTTTTACTCATTGGGTTGGATTGCCAAAGTATTTGTTGTTTCCGGATTTCAAATTTTTATCACCGCCACATACCATAATTTATCAAGAATATTTTTTAGAACCCCACTAGATGTTTTAACTTATGAAATGGCTGCTGATGAGGGGCATTATGTTGACGAATTCACGGTTATTCACGAAATGGCTATCTCTATGGGAAAAATTTTAATGCTAATCTTGGTTTTAATCACTACTTTTTTTGTTAGTATTCAATGGACATTTGTTTTGGCCGCCATTTTTGCTTTAATGGTAAATTTTATTAAATTTAATCCTTTAAAACGTTAAAAATAAAATATTCTTAAAATCTTGACTATTTTTATAAAATAAGTTAATCTAATAAATATTTATAAAACCACCCAAAGGTTGTATTTTGTTTTTTGGGTCGGTACCAAAGCGGTCAACTGGAGCTGACTGTAAATCAGCTGGCTTTGCCTTCGGGGGTTCGAATCCCTCCCGGCCCACATTAATTATTTAATAATCACATTCTCAAAATAAATCCTCCGTAATACCAGAAAATATTACGGCGTGAGAATGGTCGTGTTGTTTGATTAAAATAAATCTGTTTTAAACAAACAACAATAAAAGGAAAATATGAGCAAAAAAATTGACTTGGAAGAAATGTTAAAAGCGGGGCTTCATTTTGGTCACCGTGTTTCAAAATGGCATCCAAAAATGGAACCATATATTTTTGGAGCCAAAAACGGAATTCATATTATAAATCTGGAAAAAACCGCAGAAAATTTAAAAATCGCTTTGGATTTTATTAAAAAAATAAGTTCGGAAGGAAAAACGATTTTATTTGTAGGAACAAAACCGCAAATTAAAGAAATTGTTAAGAAAGGAGCAATTGAAGCTAAAATGCCTTATGTTACCGAAAGATGGTTAGGTGGAACCATTACCAATTTTCCATCCATATCTAAAACGATTAAAAAATACGTTGAACTAAAAAAACAAAAAGAAAAAGGCGGTTTTGAAAAATTTGTCAAAAAAGAACAAGTAAAATTAAATAAAGAACTGGAAAGAATGGAAAAAAAATTCGGAGGAATTGCTACATTGAAAAATATACCGGATGCTTTAATTATTTTGGACACCAAAGAAGAAAAAACAGCTGTTAGAGAAGCTAAAAATAAAAAAGTTCCGATTATAGCTTTATGCGATACCAATCTTAATCCTGAAGGAATAGATTATATAATTCCGGGAAATGATGATTCTATTAAAGGAGTTCAATTGATTACGGATATTTTTGTTGATGCTATTAAGGACGGACAATCAAAAATAAAAAATTAATTTAAATAATTTTAATTTTATGGAAAATATAAAAAAATTAAGAGATTTAACCGGCGCCGGCATTGTTGACTGTAAAAAAGCTTTACAGGAAGCAAATAATGACATTCAAAAAGCTGTTGAAATATTAAGAAAAAAAGGAAGCGCCAAAGCAGCCAAAAAAGCGGAAAGAAGCACTAATGAAGGTTTGGTTAGAACCGCCAATCAAGACAATAAAAAAGTTTCGGTTGTTAAGGTTTTGTGCGAAACCGATTTTGTCGCTCGCAACGATGATTTTAAAAATTTTGTTCAAGAAGTGGCCGAAGCCGCTTTAAAAAACGAAGGAGAAAAATATTTTAATGAGAAAAAAGATGAAATGATTTTAAAAATAGGGGAAAATCTAAGTTTTGGCGGTGAAAAAATTTTGGAAGGCGAGTTTGTAGTTGATTATGTTCACTCAAACGATAAAGTGGCCGGCTTGATTTCTTTCAATAAAGAGCTTGATAAAAATCTGGCCAATGATATTGCTATGCAAATTGTAGCGATGTCTCCAAGTTATTTATCACCCGAAGACGTTCCGGAAGAAGAAATTGAAAAAGAAAAAAATATTTACAGAGAACAACTTAAAAAAGAAGGTAAACCGGACGAAATTATTGAAAAAATATTATTGGGGAAAATTAATAAATATTTTTCTGAAATATGCTTAACAAAACAAGCTTTTATAAAAGAAGACAAAAAATCCGTTGAAGAAATATTAAAAGAAAAAGATCCGGAAGTAAAAATTGTAAAATTTATCAGATACTCTTTATAAAAAAGGAGGGGAATAATGAACGGTTTATTGGAACTTTTCAAAAAAGAATTAGAAGAAAGAAGTGAACAAATTATTTTTTGTCAAAAAATACACTGCCCAAATTGCAAAGCTTTTCTATGTAATAGCAAATTAACACCGGAAAAAATTGAAAAAAGAATAGAGAAAATGCAAAAAAAGAAGAAAAAGAGGAATTTAAACCCTTATAAGGAAAGAGAGTGTCTGCGATTTTTTCAGGCAAATCAAAAAGAACAAAGATTTACTTGTCTTCATTGCAAAAAAAATTTTAAAATTTCAATCAGTATTAAAACAAAAGAAACTTAATAATAAAAGAGATGATTTTCATCTCTTTTTTCACAAATTTTATGAAACCAAAATATAAAAGAGTTTTAATTAAAATTTCCGGAGAAATGTTTTCCGGGCAAAATCAATTTGGGATTGATTTCCAAGCCGTTAAAAAAGTTGCCAAAGAAATAAAAAGCGCTCACAATAAAAATACTCAAATCGCCATAGTTGTTGGCGGAGGTAATATTTTTAGAGGTAGATTTGTCAGGGATAAGGAAATAGATAAAGCAACTGCCGATTATATGGGAATGATTTCCACCACTTTAAACGCTTTAGCTCTTCAGAGTACTCTTGAAAAAGAAGAAGGACTTGATACCAGGGTTTTATCTGCTATCACAATGTTGGAAGTGGCTGAACCATATATCAGAAGAAGAGGAATGAGACATTTGGAAAAAAACAGAATTGTTATTTTGGCGAGTGGTTCGGGAAATCCTTATTTTACCACCGATACGGCCGCAGTTTTAAGAGCGCTGGAATTAAATTGCGATATTATTCTAAAAATGACCAAAGTTGAAGGCGTTTATTCAAATGACCCCCAAAAAGATAAAAACGCTAAATTCTACAAAAAAATCAGTTTTCAAGAAGCATTGAAAAAAAAGATTGAGGTAATGGATTTAACCGCTTTTACTCTTTGCGCAAAAAACAATCTTTCCATTAAAGTTTTTAAATTTGCAAAAGGAAATTTAAAAAAAGTTATTAATGGTGAAAATATTGGTACTTTAGTCAGTTAATTTTATATGAAAATAATCAAAGTTCAGTTTTATCCTTGGGATAACAAACTATACACTTTCAGCACCGAAGAAAACAATATCTCAGTGGGAGATAAAATTATTGGAAAATCAGAAATAGGGTTAGAACTTGGAGTTGTCAAATCTTTTGAAAAACCAAAAGATGTTTTTGATAACGATCAAGAAGAAATTCCCGAAAT
>JALULG010000017.1:1038-1619 GCA_027040785.1 bacterium | reverse complement strand
GCCCTTTATGGGACAGCCTTAGATCGTATGAAGACTTAAAAGTCATGGAAGTAGATGAAGAGCTACATACCTATCTTGAAGACAACTCCATCTACATGCATACCGATAAATGGTTAGAATCACTCACCAAACATATGACGCTTTATGAGATTCATGATGCACTCTTTGGCACCAGTGAAAAAGAACTCATAGAAAAAGATGTCATCGAGTACATTGCTCGCTTCCTTGATGATGCACAAACCACACTGAGTATGACAGACAGAGATTTAGGAATGTTTAACACGTTTAAACTCTATGAAGATATAGCGCATCAAGGTGACGCAGAAAGTTATGTTGAACACATACTTGCAAAACTCAAAGTACAAGATGTAGAAACCTATTTCCTCACACATATTCTGAAACTTCATGGCTGGGCAGGTTTTATCAAATACCGTTCTGAAGATGAAAGTTACACTTCACAACAAGCACACCCCTCAACACTTATGGACTACATGGCTATAAGGTTACATTTTGAACTAAAATATATGCAAAAAGAGAGTATCAATGACTTTGATAAACTTGAAGGCTATATAAAAGCTGTC
>JALULG010000017.1:0-1028 GCA_027040785.1 bacterium | reverse complement strand
ATTTTAAAACTCTTACAAGCCAAAGGTAAACTCACAGGTACATACAATGATGCCATGGAAGAGCACCAGGACTATCAAGAAATACTTGATGCCTATACAAAAGATGAAATCAATCTAGATTCATTACAAGTACAAGCAGCACAAAAAGCATTACCATCACTTGAGACAAGCCTCATTGAGTTTGCAAAGTTTGCCAATGTGCTTAAAAAAGAAGAAGGTTTCATCTGGTTAAAGTCACTAGAAGACACCTACATCACCCACTATGTAGATGAATTTACCACCACTCATGTTTACGATGAAAAACCACTCGCTTCTGCTATATTTTGTCTAGATGTTAGATCAGAAGTCATACGTCGAACCATAGAAGCATCTGGTTCGTATGAGACATATGGTGCAGGTGGATTCCTAGGTCTACCTATAGCGTTTGTAGAGTTCGACAAAGCACATGAACTTTTACTGGCTCCTGCTATAGTCAAACCAAAAAATATTGTATTTGAAATACCCACAGAAAAACATGATGAGTATAATTCAAAAAAAGGTGTCATGAATACCACTAAAAAAGTACTGACTGACTTAAAAAACAATCCTTATACACCTTATATCATGGTTGAAGCGATTGGGTGGATTTTTGGTGTGAAACTTTTTGGAAAAACATTTTTCCCAAAAAAGACTGAAAAACTTTTTTATGATATGAAACCTAAGAAACCTAAAACGACCTACACATTAAATAAACTCACAAGTGATGAGATAGAAAATTATGTTAAAAAACTACATATCAATATCATCAATGAAGTTTTAACCACACAGTCAGACACGGTGCTCACAGATGCACAGATAGAAAGACTCTGGGAACACTTAGTACTTGGTAAAAAACTATCTGTACCAGTATCTACTGAAATGATAGATAAACTTGAGCAAGCATACCATGTCACAACTGAAGATTACACGCTTCAAAAAAGTAAACTTTCTATGGTTGGCTTTACCTTGGATGAACAAGCGATGTACTTAGAAAACCTCCTTAAGATGAT
>JALULG010000016.1 GCA_027040785.1 bacterium | reverse complement strand
ATTTTCTTCTTCTTCGAATGATTCGTTATCGAACGCCATTACCTATCCTCTGTTACATAAAAATTGCGTGATTATAACTAAAATATGATTATATTGGTATTAAACTTTGGAAGTTTGTGGAAGAAAGAAGAGATGTTAATAAATAATTTACTTACTAACGCCTTGTTCTATTGTATCAACAACAATTTGAGTTTCACTTGAAAGATAATCATTTTTAATGAGAATATTTGCTGCCTCACCAATGATTTCAAATTCTCTTATTACGCTATCCCACGCTATAAAATCATACTTCAGAGATTGGGAATCTTTGAAATTTTTTGCAACATAATCAATTTTCAATATAGCAACATATATATCAAATAAAAAGAGTTCATACACTCTTTTAGACATGAATCATCTCTTTCTCGACTCTATTTCTAATGAAAGGCCTCAAAGAATCAATCAACCCGAGATCCACATCTCTATTAAAGAGCTGAGAAAGAAACTGTTTTGCTCGAATCAGCATAAATGCATTTTTTTTCTTCATTTTTAAAACAACCAAATCAATATCACTTTCTTCATTCTGTTCATCATTTGCAAAAGATCCAAAGAGAGCCAACTCTTCTATACCAAATTCTTCTTGCAAATCTTTTTTATGCTGCTGAAGGGAGTTTATAATTTCTTGTTTCGTTTCCATGTGATTATTATACCTAATTTATTATCACTACTTGGTTACCCAGATTTCAGTATCTTGTATTACGTATGGAAACAATGAGCATTTTATAGATACTACCTTTTGTCTTTTTAATATATCCGTTTTATATTCAGATGTTTCTCTCAGATAATCATAAACAATTTTATCCTTATATATTAATAAACAGTTTAACTCATTCCCATTGTCTCCGATGGGAATGCCTACAGAAAAAACAACTGCAAATATACACTCCCACGTTGAAGCATGGGAGCGAGAAATTAAGTGTTGCCATTAGTTCACTCCTATGTTAAAATTTGTATGGTATTTATTATATGTTCTATCGTTTATTGGAACAATCTGTTTATCTTGTGTATACATTTGTAATAGTTTCATATTTCTGGAAGATGATTCAAAAAATGGACTTCTTACCCTTTTTTTTCTTGCAAGTTCACCTTCATATTGAGATATGTAACCCAAAAGAAAATTATCTTGTATGTTTATAAAGATATAGGGCAAATGAGAAGCAGAATTTCTCGTTTATAAACATATGTCACCACTATTTATTAATTCATCAAGGGTTGCATATTTTTTATCTTTATAAGCTGCATAATTTTCAAGCTTTAGATAAGCCAACTCTGAAAGTAGTCCATAGTCTATAATTTCTTGTGTAATTTGCATTTTTTATCCTTTTATTTATTTTTTAATACTTTTCTATAATCAAAACCAAAATACTCTAAATAACTAATTCTATATGAACTTCCACTCGGACCTCTCCAAAGAAGATATTTATTACGAAATTTTTGGTCATAACCTTTTGTATAAAAATCTAATTTAAACCCTTTAGCTAACAGCTTATGCTCTTTCATATCCCAAAACTCTATTATTGTTTTATTATAAAAAAATCCGTTCTCATCCTTACCTAAAAGTTGATAGCGTGCTTTATATTCACTCT
>JALULG010000015.1 GCA_027040785.1 bacterium | reverse complement strand
ATTTGATACTATCTCAAAGATACTCTATGAGAAAGAGTTGCCTGTAGAACTTAGTCAAAAAGGAGCAGAACTTCTTTTGGCACTTTTGGAAGGACAGGGGAAAGTAGTCTCTACGCAGCAGATTAAAGAACGTTTATGGAGTAGTGCAGAGGAAGCCAGTGATGGTGCGTTACGGGTCTATGTTGCACAACTTAAAAAGTATTTTCCCACACAGATAGATAATGTACGTGGAGTTGGCTATAAGATGAAGGTAACTTAATGGCAAAAGGCAAAGAATTTTTCCTTGCACTACTGGTGTATGTTGTTTCCATGACTGTGCTGTTAATGGCGTTATACCGATTTTTAGAAAATTGGCAGATGAATGAATTTAATTTTTTTATTGTGGGATTGTTGGTTCTGTTCATAGCTATCGGATGGGGGTATGTGTTGACTGCCATTATCTTTGCTCCGACCAAAAAGATAGAAGATAAACTGACTGTCGTTACGAATGATGTCATGCATGAATTAAACATCCCCATCTCAACCATACGTGCCAATACATCTCTTTTGAA
Organism: bacterium; assembly: GCA_027040785.1. Lineage (GTDB taxonomy): Bacteria > Patescibacteriota > Patescibacteriia > JAACEG01 > JAACEG01 > JALULG01. Next base: position 1,082 of record JALULG010000015.1, on the reverse strand, counting down.
AAAAACACTTACAGATGAAAAAGCGTTTACAAGGTTACAGCGTATCGATGATGCAACATTGCGTTTAGAGAGACTCTATCAGGAATTACGTTATGCTTTGCAAAAAGAGATGCGTGAGATAGAAAAAGAGCATTTTGATGTGGCAAAGATGTTACAAGAACGGGTGAGTTTTTTTCAAGAACAAGGACGTAATACTTTTAGGATGGAAGTACATCCCTATATGTTAAAGGCAGATAAAATAGGGTTTGAACAGATGTTAGATAATATTTTAAGCAATGCGATGAAATACTCTAAGAAAGAGGGGTTTATAAAAATTTCATTAAATGAGCATATACTGTGTATTGAAGATGAAGGTATTGGTATGAGTACAAGTGAATTGTTACGTATTCATGAACGCTATTTTCAGGGGGACGATACACAAGAAGGTCAAGGCATAGGCTTGGCACTGGTGAAAGCGTACTGTGAACAGGAAAATATAGAGATACAAATCATATCTGAAAAAGAGGTAGGGACAAGTGTGAAATTACACTTGCGGAAGATTCATATTTAATTCATTTTGGCGCATTATACTATGAAACATACAAAGGAAAGTAATGACAGCTAAGATTTTATTACTCGAAGATGATATACAACTGAATGAGACAGTGAAGCAGTTTTTGGAACTTAAGGGTTATGAAGTCTATGAGGCGTATGATGGTTTAAAGGCTGAAGAGATAGCGTATGAAAAGCATATTGATTTGATGCTTTTAGATGTGAAAGTACCTCATATGAGTGGCTTTGATTTTTTGAAAAATATACGTAAGGAAGGCAAAGAGATACCAGCCATTTTTATTACATCTCTAAACAGTGTTGAAGACGTGGAGAAAGGATTTGCCCTAGGGTGTGATGACTACATTAGAAAACCTTTTGCACTTAAAGAGTTACAGGTTCGGGTAGAATCTTTACTCAAACGCAGTTTTGGTACACATGAGGATAAAGTAGATTTAGGCAATGGATTGGCTTTTGACATTAAAGAGTTATCTCTGACTAAAAATGAGGAAAAAATACCGCTTAAGACGAAAGAACTAAAACTTCTTTCTCTT
>JALULG010000014.1 GCA_027040785.1 bacterium | reverse complement strand
TTTCTATTTGAATAATTTTAGATTTGATTCTAAAGTTAAAAGACATTTTAATTTGTTAAATAGATATTTAGCAAAAAAAGCCGAAGCGAAAGAAATCAGACTCAATTGGAGCGACTTGAAGCGTGGGAGCTTGATTGTAGGGAAGATGGGAACAGGTAAAAGTGAGTTTCTAAAAAATATAATCGTGCAGTGGCTTGAAACAGGTAGAAAAATGGTCGTGCACGATACTAAAGGCGAATTTACAAGCTTTTTTTATAATGAAGAAACAGATTTTATTCTAAATATGAGCGATAAGCGAGGCTTTTACTGGGACTTTTTTGAAGACATAGAAAAAGGTATGAAATCAGGAGATGTATTAAATATCTTCTTTAAAGCGTATTTCAAAGCAACGAACGGCGAAAGCAACGATAAATTTTGGGAAACAGCGTCTTATATGAGATTTCAAGAGATTTTTAATGAAGTTGTATTTGATAAAAATATCAGAACAGAAGATAAATACGAAGCTTTCTTAATCAAATTAACTAAATACTTTAAAGATACACTTGCTGGAAATAATAAAACAGAACAAAGTATTGCTATCACACTTCAAACAGCGTGTAATATTTTTTATGAAAGTTACGCATTAAAAAAACTTGGTAGAAAAAAATTCAGCATTATTGACTTTTTCTTTACAGAAAATAAGAGTAAAGTATTTTTACAGACTATCAGTAAAACACAAAAAGAGATTACACCTTTCATAAGTGCATTTCTAGAATTATTATTCAGATATCAACTAACATATTTTGAATCTGCAAAAAAAGAGCAATTTATCTTATATGTGCTTGATGAATATTTGAGCTTTTTCAATCTGATGGACGAGAAAACAAGAACAGAAGTTCACACAAAAGCTAGAAGTGCTGGTGCTTTACTACTTCCCGCGGTGCAATATTTGCCAAGCGACGACAAAGTCGCACAAGATTTGACAGCAAGTCTAATTAATATAGTAGCTTTTAATATGACTGACAATAAAATGATTAAATATCTAGAAGATATGACTAAAACAACAATTGAAACTAGAAGCAAAGTTGAAAAAGATATTGATTTTCAAAAACAAGAAGTAAGTATTGTCAATAATGAGATAATTCAAGAGTTAGGAGTTGGGAAACATATATTTATCACTGAAAAAAATGGAAAAAAGATAATTTATCAAGGTTACACTAAACAAGCACACACAAATAAAGTTGCTAAAACTTTTGATGAAGACACAAAACTTGATGAAGCAGTTTACAACGAAAAGAAAAGACTAGAAGAACTAGCAGTTGCAGAGAATTTTAAATAAAAAACATATAAAAAAGAAAAAGGAATTAACAATGGGAATTATAGGAAACATTTTTAGAAAAATTTTTCTTGAAGCAGACGCAGATTACAGAAAAATTCAGTTGTCGCACGAACAAGTCAATTTAAGACTCGAACAAAGCGAAGTAAAAAAACAAATTTTACTCGCTGAACGACAGCTAAAAGAAGATTTGAGAGCTGCAAATGGTGACGCTAAAAAAGAAGCTGAAGCTTATGAAAGATGTGAGCAAGCTTACAAAAATAGCGGACACAAAGAGCTTGAAAAAAGAAAAAAAGACTTGATTCATAGAGAAGTAATGAATCATACCTGGGA
>JALULG010000013.1:469-1649 GCA_027040785.1 bacterium | reverse complement strand
GAGGAACCTCCAAAGATAGTAAAAATGGAATATGAAGTTCATATGAAAACAGATACGGATAAAGAGAAACTTGATAAGTTGATTCAGTATGCCGTTAAATACAGCACGGTTTATAATACTTTAAAAGATGCAATTGAAATAAATGGAAAAGTAGAGGCTTATTAAGGCCTCTATACTCCATCAAAACTCATTTGATACAATAAATTTTCCGTACATTCCTTTTGAAGCATGGCCTAAAACTTGACAGATGTAATAAAAATTTCCCATTTTGTCGGCAATGAACGTTGTCGATGATTTGGGATATTTATTATCTACACCCAAAGGTAAGGGTGCTACATAAGAATTTTTGAAGGCTAATTGGTTGAACATCATATTCCTCATATACGGATATGGAGGATTTTCAACCGTTACCATTACTCCATGATACATATCATCATCTCTATTTATAAGTTGAATTGTTATTTGAGCGTTCTTTCTTACTACAATTGTTGGATTAACTAATCCGTATACACCGAATGAATACATTGAAGCATTTTCAGGACTTGCTATTATGGGTATGGTTATTTTAGAACCTAAAAATTTTATGGTGTTTGAGCCTTTATCTATCCGTACATTGGCCCCTTTTTGTAGGTTGTTCAAAAAACTATTGTTAACGTAGGTATAAGATGCATTACCATAGCCGAATGCCCCCATAATATTTGAACCAAACAGAAAGATAATACTCACCCCTATAATAGTTAATATCACTCCTAAAATTAATGATTTTCTCATTTTTTCACCTTTACAGCCCAAGTTCTTTTTTTATTTTTTCATATTCGTCTCTTGTTATTTCTCCACGTGCATACCTTACTTTCAAACTTTGCAAAGCCTCATCTGAAAAATATCTTCCGGTATGAAAGCTGAAAGACAACCATCTAAAGATAAATATGATACCTATTACAAAAACCACTACTCCAAATATCATCATTATCCCCCCTGCAAATCCGTTCCATATCCAAGGTCCTCCGTACCACATCATTACTTACCACCTCCATGATGGCAACCTTTATGTCCCATCATTTTTTTCATCGTTCCCATATTTTTCATAGGTTTGCTTTCTACGTCGCTTGATTCGTTTAAAAGATATTTTTCCGGATCGTTTTCGAATTTATCGGCACAATTTTGAGAGCAAAAATAATAT
>JALULG010000013.1:0-459 GCA_027040785.1 bacterium | reverse complement strand
TTTTTCACCTCTTTCTTAAATTTAAGACTCTTAGTCTATTGACGTTTTTTTGAGTCTCAAAGAATTCGTAACCACAGTGACCGAACTCATGGCCATGGCGGCTTCGGCTATTACCGGGTGAAGCAATCCCAAACCGGCTAAAGGTATGGCTATTACATTGTAAAAGAAAGCCCAAAATAAATTTTGACGTATTTTTGCAAACGTTGCTTTTGAAAGTTTTATCGCTTTAACTACACCCCAAAGATCTCCTTTTACCAAAGTTATGTCGCTCGCTTCTTTTGCTATATCGGTTCCGGTCCCTATGGCTATACCCACATTAGCCTGTTTTAGAGATGGAGCGTCGTTTATACCATCACCCACCATTGCCACTACCCTTGAATCCTCTTGTAATTTCTTAATTTCATTTATTTTATCTTTAGGCAATAAATTGTATTTTACATCGTCTATCCCAACTTGCTT
>JALULG010000012.1 GCA_027040785.1 bacterium | reverse complement strand
GTAATAATACATATTTGATTGAAAATCAATAATTTGTTGAAAATTTTCCTCTCCAACAAAACAAAACAAAAAAACATATTTCTTTTTTAAATAAGAATAATGTTTTGAAAAATCAGAATGATTGGCAATAAATTCTATTATTTTTTCCATCTCTTCAACGGCTTTTTTAATATTTTTATTGTTCCATTTTAAATTATGCTTTTGGCGAGATTTTTCCCCTTTAAAATTCCAAGAATCTAAAAAATAACCTTTGTAGCCGGTCTTCATCTCTTGGGAAATCATTTTTTGATAAAATTTCTTGTCTTTGTTTTGAAAAAGATAATAATTAAAAAGACTTGTTGCCTGACAATTGGTTAGTTTCGAATCAGAATCTTCCATTTTCAAAATTCCCAAAGAATTTAATTTTTTTCTAATTTCCAAAGGCGATTTTAATGAAGTGATAAAAAAGGGTTCAATTATATCGGGAGTGCTGAATTTTTCAAAATAACGTAAATCATAAACAGTATTATCATATTTATTTCCAAAAACTTTTTTAAAGGCGCCAAAAACACTTTTTAAGGAAAATAATCTTTGGATATTTTTTTCAAGATCTTTTCCGTAAATTATTCCTCGCAGAGCTTGAGATTTGTCCAATGCCGTTGCCAAAAAAGGAATTTTTTTGGAAGCCGTTAAATTATAAATAACCGTCATTTGCAAATAAGTGCAAACCGAACAGGGATGAAAAGATTCTTCATATTTATGACTGTTCAAAAGGGCATAAGTCATAATTTTTTTATACATATCATTGTCTATTTCATAACCCAGCCAATCAATGCCCAATTTATCAGTCACTTTTTTCATATTTTTCCTGGCCAAATCACCAACCAAAGGATGTAAAACGGAAATTGCCAAAATATTCAAACGATAATATTTTTTTAAAACATACAATAAATACGAACTGTCTTTTCCACCGCTAAAAGCAACTGCGATATCATATTTGCCTTTTTTTGATTTTAACTGTAATTCTCTTAAAATTTTTTTAATATTTAAAGCGATTTCTTTTTGATTGAAAGATCTTAAAAAATCATCATAAGAACGGCAACGATCGCAAAGTTCGCCTTCTTTGGAAGAATCCAAAATACACCTTTGACACATTTTCCCCATAATTTGCAATTAAAATAAATATATAATAAAATTATAGCACAAAAAAATCAACTTATGGCAAATAATCAAATTACAATCACGGTTAATCCGGAAATTTATCCTTTAAGCGTTATTTACAAAACAGCTTATGTTTTTATTGACAAAACATATATTTTTTTAGATAAAAAAAACAAGGAAATAATTATTCAATTAACCCCAAAAGAAGAAAATAAGGATTTAAAAAAAATAAAAGGAGAATTTTTAAATGAGCTTTTAAACTATTCTTTAAGAGAAGAGCTTAACCGAGAAAATAAAAAAATACGAGAATTAATCATCCAAAAGGCCTTATATTCTTCCGTAAGTGAAAAAGATATTTGGTTGGACGAAGAATAATAAAATATGGAAATAAAATTCAACAAAGAAATTTATTCATTAAAAAAAATAAAACAAGCCGTTAAAGATTATCAAAATTTGGCTGATTTTAAAATTGTTGAAAAAAAAGATTATATTTTTATTGAGATAAAAAAG
>JALULG010000011.1 GCA_027040785.1 bacterium | reverse complement strand
GTTTATCAACGGCTAAGCAAAATTATTTAAAAAATCTTTTAAGTGTTGAAGAGATTAATCGTCAGGCGGTTAAAAAAATTTTAAATAAAAAATAATAAATTTATGCCTAAAAAATCCACTAAAAAAACCAATCCTCATTTAACAAAAAAAGAAGTGGAAGAACTATTGCGTTTAAAAGCTTATGAATTAGCGGTTTTGCTTCATCTTTCCAATATGCCGATGGAAATAAAAAAAAGTTGGATTGCTTTGTTGCCGGAAATGACTTTGGAGCAAATTGACAAATTTATTATGGTTTTGGAAAACGCTTTGGCAAACAATTTAACCAAAGATTTGGACGGCGCTTTTTTGAAAAAATTAAAAGAAATAACTTTTAAATTTGCCAAAGAACAAGAAGAATTGGATGATAAATTTTTAAAAAAATTAAATAAATTCAAAGAAAATTTAAAAAAAGTAAATTAAAAATATGAGTAAAAAAGAAAGGGAATTTGAAAATTATCAAATTCCGGAACAAAAAGAAGCCGCTTCAAGAATGAAAGAAAAAGACGGTTTTGTTGCCAAAGAAGCGATTGAAAAATACGAGAAAAAAAGAAATAGAAAAAATCTTTTAAACGCCGCCAAGGGTCTTTTATCAACCCCTTTGTCTATACTTGGCGTTAAAGGTTATTATGATGTGCCCGCTTATTTATTGCAAAAAAGAGGAGTTAAAAAAAGCCAAGAAAAGATTAGTGATGCGGTTGTTAATTTGGAAAAAGAAGATACCCCTAATGAATTTTGGGAAGAATTTAGAGAAAAACAAACCAGAATTGCCGAGGCGATTGATTTGGACCAAATAGAAAAAATTCAAAATGAGATTGAAAATTCTCGCAGTTTAACTGAGGATGCTAAAGATAATTTATTGGAAGAATTAAATTTAATGATTGAAAATTATCATAAAGAAAAAGATGATTTGATAAATGAACAAAAAAAGGAACTTGATGAAATTTTTGATCTTTATGGTGAAACAAAAATTTCCGGAAACCGGGCCGCCAAAGAAGGGGTTCGTTCGCTTATGGTTGGCGGAGGCGGCTATTTGTTATCTTTGCCGGCTTATGCTTTGATAGATCTTTACGGCAGGAAAAAACGTTTAACAAAAGAAAAAATTAAAGAAAAAAGAAAAACCGGTAAAGAAGAAAAAGTGAAGTTTTTTAAAGATGTTTTGGTTGGTGGGGTAAAAGAAACTTTTCAAAATTTGGCTTTTAAGGGTGAAAATAATAAAAGAAAAGGAAAATGGGGAAGAAGTGTGAATTTTTTAAAAGCATTGGGAAATACTTTGCGTTATACCGGTATGAGCGCCATTGCTCGTGGTGGCGGTGGTTATGGTGCGGCTTTTAAAAATTTAGAAAATACTTTTGATAATAAAGGGACTCTTGAAGCTATGAAAGAAGCCGGGGTGAATATGACAAAGGCCTTTCAAAAATCTTTTGATAATATTTTAAAAACTTATGATTTTGATCAATCTTTTTCCGAAATCGGTCATAATATGGGAGAAAATTATGAAAAAGCTTATGAAAGATTAGAGAGGATTTTTTTAACCGGCAAGAATATTGCGGAAAATTTTGGTGAATACAAAGATGATCTTTGGAAAAAAACTAAATCATTGTTTGGGGTTGGTACTGCTTGGGCTGATAATGGAAACGGGACTAATGCTACGGAAGCTATTAATGCAACCAGTGGGAATGCGACGGTGAGGAGTGGAAATGCAACTAATGTAGGGAATGCGAATGCGAGCGGTGTAAATTCTACTAACGCAACTATGAGCGGTGCGAATGCGAGCGATGGAAGTGGGAATGGGACTGAGAAGAGTGTTTTTAACTATCCTCTGGGAGAGTTAAATAAAGAAGAGTTAAATAAGATGAGGGAAAAAATTATTAATTTATCAGAAGACTTTAAAGAAGATGGTAATTATAGTGGGTGGAAAAATGTTAAAGACGATTTATCGCAGTGGCTTTTGAAAGGTAATGATTCAGATCCTGGTAACACTTCTTCGGTGTCGTCAGTTTTAACATCTCATAAAGTACCCGATCATAATTTAAGTCATAATGTTACGGAAGCTATTTCAAATGAAGAAAAAATAGAAAATCAACATATAGCTAAAATAATTAAGAAATACATTCCTTCCGGTCCCGGTCCTGTAAATTCTAATAATTTAAGTGACGATGATTTTAAAAAGATCTTAGAAGAGATAGATAAGGAGAAAATAAGTAAAAAAGCTTTTTTTGAATATCTTGGGAAGCATTTTAATGCTTCCGGAAAAGCCTCTGAGTTTGATGTTACGGAATTTAAAAAAGGGATTAAAAAAGGAGATAATATTTGGAAAGTGGCGGAAAAATTTTTACAAGAAAAATACGGAAAAGGTTTTAGTGATTTAGGGGGAAACGATAATATTTTAAGAGAAGCGTTGCAAACTTATAATATTGACAGATTTAAAGATGAAATTGCCGATATTATTAATGGTAAAGGAAAATATGCTGATATGTCGCCAGCTGAATTAAGCACGCTTAAAAAAGAGCTTCATTTGGAAGGAATAAAAAATCCCGATCAAGTGACCTTAAAACAATTGAAAACCATTGATTGGGAAAAAATTCATCAAAGAGTTTTTGGCGATTATGTTTCAGTGCAAGGCAGTCATTTGACTGAGAATATTGATGAAAGTGATGCCAAAAGCATTGTTAAACATAATCATTTTATAAAAGAATATGCTCATAAATTTGGCGCGCCTCATGATTCAGAAATTTATGATAAAATTATTAAATTACATGACCAAGGAGAAAATGATATTGACAAAGTTCATGAAGCGATTTTTTCCGCTGAAAGTCATGATTCCGGAACCGGTTCAAGCGATTCGGAAACCGATACAGGAATTTTGGATAAATATTTAGAATCTTCTGATAATAAAACGCAAGCTGAAATTGAAAAGAAAATTGTTAATTTACCTATAGATAAAAAAGAAGAATTATTAAAAAAGATTGACTCAAAATTAAAAAGATTAGGGTATAACGATAATAATGAAGCTTCTTCTAATCCGGAAAAAATAAATTCATTATTACCTTTACGAAGGCAACTCTTGGATGATGTTAGAGAGCATTATGAAGAGTATAAAGGGACAAAACTTCGTCTTGAAGATTTGTCTACAAAATCAGACGCTTTGGCGCGACAAAATTTAGATAATAATATTAAAAATATTTTTAGAAAAAAAGTTCTTTTTTGGACGGTTGATAATCAAGAAGAATGGGCAGGAAGCGGAAACACTGAGGGTTTAAAAGATAAGTTTGTTTCGGACATATTAAATTCTAAGGAAAAAACTAATATTAAATTAAAAGATTATCTTGAGGAAGCTCAAAAGGCAATGGGGAAAGATTTGGGGGAAAAAGGTCTTCCTCAAAAAAACGAAACTGTTGAAGATTATTTATTAAGATACGAGCGTCATTTGACTGATAAAAAGCTTGGAGTGGAAGATGTAAAAAAAGAATTGGAGAGATTGGAGGAAAGGAAAGGGGTAATCGTGATAGAGCGTAGCGATGGGGGAGGAGATGAAAGAAGAGGTGATATAATGGTAAGAAGTTGATAAAATAAATAAAATTATGTAATAATTTTAAAAACATGAGACCCTGAAATAAATTCAGGGTGACAGTAATTATCCATGCCATGCTGAATTACATCCCATGTTATACTGAATTACACCTCATGTCATGCTGAACTTATTTCAGCATCTCGTTTCCCCCATGTCATGCTGAATTCATTTCAGCATCTCAGAGGAAAAAGTAAAACCTAAAAAACATGAGATTCTGAAATATTCAGAATGACAGCGTTTTTTCCTGTCATATTAATCTCCCCATGTCATGCTGAACTTGTTTCAGCATCTCGTAAAATAAAGTAAAACCTAAAATTCATGAGATTCTGAAATAAGTTCCAGAATGACAGTGGGTTTGCCACGAGACCCTGAAAGAAGTAGGATGACAGTAAAATTTAGAATAAAAATAAACAAAAGAAAAAAGCCTCGCCGTTTTTATCGGCGGGGCTTTGTTATTTAAGGTTAAGGCCATCATTGTTCGATGACCTCGGAGATGAGCCGAACCGTTCGACTCCTTGAGCCGGGCCCAAACCTGTTTTCTTTATCATCAGGCCCGATCTCAACGTCCTCCATTTTAACTCCTTCTTTTTTTAAAAATTCGGCAACGGCATTGGCCCTGTTGCAGGCCAATTCCTCGTTGGAAATTTCCGAGGGAGGAGAGCTATCGGTGTGGCCGTAAATGGCCATTAGCTTTTCGTATTTTTCACAAGCACTTTCGTGCTTGTAGATTTTGGCCATTTTTTTAAGATATTTGGCCATTTCAGGGTGAATCTCCCAAGAACCGGGAGCAAATTTTAATTTATCCCCCTTGACTTTTATGTGGTGGATATGGCGAACCGCCAATTCCACATCGCCAATCCGGGCGCGATTTTTTTCGGCAAGTCGGCCAATTCTCTTGACTCGACTTTCCACTTTTGCCAATCTTTTTTCAATCTCAGAAGATTGGGAAAGTTGGGAAAAGCTTGCCGAAGTCGGAGCCGGAGCAATTGATGAAACTTTCAAGTTCGCCCTGATCATTTTCTTGACAGTTTCCTGTCGTAGATGATCGGCCGGGCTGATATGTCTCGGCTGGATGGTTAAGGTCTCCCCGGCATTGCCGGGCAGAGCTGTCTCAACCGCTCCTGGTGGTGCCGGCGGAATTGTGCCGGCGCAAGCTGACAGTAAAAAAACAATAAAAAGATAAGATAATTTTTTCATTTCTTCCTCCTTATTTACAGCCAAACAGGTGGCTGTTTTTAAAAAGTGGATTTTGGTTCAGAAAGGAGCATTCCGCTTGTTTTTGCTCGTCCGAAACTTTAATTGGACGAACATCGGTTAGGGGTTGATAAAAGATCGGGATTGCCTGAACCCATCCCTCGTCCTTGTGCTTTGCTTTTAGACGAGAGAAACCCGCAATGGCGCCCATAGCGCCCAGTAGCTCTTTGGCAGAATCAATGAAGAAACTGCCGGAAAGACTGGCGCCGGTGCCAACACTATCGGATGTAAACTCCCGATCCCCGCCGGCATTAAGCAACCAGAGAATGTTTGCCCCATGGTCCATTGCCTCAATGGCAACGCGGGCAATCAATCCCTGAGTGGGATTTTTATTCTCAGTAAAGCCGGTAATGGCCGGCCAATTCTGAGAATATTCTCCCGGTGGCAATGCCTCCAAGATGTAGATCGCTATTTTGGAAACCGGTTTCCCAACCAGCGGGATTTTTTGAGGGTAGATATCATAATCTCCCTCTTTCGCTATCCTTACCAATTCCGCGCGATTAAAAACTCTTTTAATCGCCACGAAATTTTTCGGGTTCCAAACATTCCCTGAGTACTGTTTTCGGGGAAGGTGGTTCCCGTAGTTGTCCGGATACCCCGGGTTTAGGGGTTGTATGTGGTTAGTATAACGCGCCTCACTGTATGGCGCGTAAACCAAATTTTGCTCCTGCCCTTGACGGGCGGTCGCATCTGAACTGATTTCTGCATCAGGTGTGCAAATTCGCCCGTTACATTGGGCAAAGCTTGCCCCTGAAAAAAACAAGAAAAAAAGCGAAAAAAGAAAATAATAAGCTTTCATTTTTTACTCCTTTAAAAGTTATGCTCCGACCATTAAAAATTAATGGTCGGAGCGAGTTAGCAGGTGATTATGGGGTGCTTGGAGGAGAACCAAGCTCCAGATGAGTCTTGGTCTCCAAAGTGCCTCCCTGCCAGGCGCCATCCGGGCGTTCCTGGTAATAGTTATGGATCTGGTCCTGATCCATAACCGTCCCGGTTGTGTCCGGTGCGCCACCGAGCTTGGCAGATGCATGAGCATCGCCTCTATTTGAGGCACTCATATGCGTGCCAGTTTGGAGAGCATGATTCTCTCCTTTCTGATTTTGGGATGTCGAGATCCCCAAATCGCAGTCAGGGCTGACCTCGCCCCACGAATACTGATGTTGAATCATCTCACCAAAATGGTGAGTTGACCCACCATTGGAGGTATCAGCCGAGAATTCATAGGGCTGATACTCTCCCTGGCTCAGGTCAACTGAGCCGGAGAAACCGGCATCTCCCCATCCTCGGGCGCATTGACCTTGTTGCTGAGATCCGTGAGAGATATACTCATCTCTCATATGGTCAAAATCAGTGGATTGATTCTGCCACTGATTTGACCAAACATCTCCGGAGGAATTTTGGTCATCGCATCCCGGTGTGCCCGGGTTGCAGGCCATGGCAGGAACAGTAGCAGTAATAAATAAAAAAACAAAAAAAGAAAAAAGTGTTTGTTTCATTTTTTTTCTCCTAAATTTGTATGAGCCAAAACGGCTCAGAAGTTAACACCAATCTGCTTTTGAAAAATCAAAAGCAGGCCCCATTACTTTTCATCACCTCCTTTCAGATTTATTTTTAAGGTTCTAATTGTCTATTAAAGACAATTCAAATTACTTTAACATAAATATTGATTTTGTCAAGCATTGAAAACACGAGATTCTGAAACAAGTTCAGAATGACAGTGGTTTTAACACGAGACCCTGAAATAAATTCAGGGTGACAATAGAGTTTCATGTCATGCTGAATTCATTTCAAGCATCTTTTTCCCCCATGTCATGCTGAACTCGGTTCAGCATCTCGTGAGAAAAGAGTAAAACTTAAATCAACGAGATTCTGAAATAAATTCAGAATGACATATATTGACACGAGATTCTGAAACAAGTTCAGAATGACAGTGGTTTTAACACGAGGCCCTGAAATAAATTCAGGGTGACAGTAATTATCCATGTCATGCTGAACTCGGTTCAGCATCTCGTCTCTCCTATTATACTGAATCTTGTATTGAATTTATTCGGTATTATTTCGCATCTCAGGAAAAAGAGAAAAAATACCTTTTTTCCATTGACAAAAAAGGCAAAAAATGCTATAATTTAATGTTAAATTTAATCAGGATTTATTAAGGGACTGTCGCTAAATCCCGTTTTTGATGAATTTTTTTAAATTTTAGTCGAGACGCTGTTGAAAAAATTGCATAAATACGGCGTATTGATAAAATTTTTTCAACAAGTCGCAGGCAAAATTTGAGAAAATTGGCGAAAATCGGGGTTTGGCGACAGTCCCATTAAACAGTTTGCCAAATGCCGCATTAGATTTAAATTGAATAATTTAAAATAATTCGGGGTTTGGCGACAAACCTTGGACATTGACAAAAATCCCATTTTAAATGGGAAATATAAATTTTTAATCAGCCATTGGCTGAAAGGAGGCGGAAATGAAGTTTTTTTTATTTTTTTTATTAATAGTTTTCTTAATGGTTTGGTTCGTTAAACCGTTAAGAGATTTTTTCTGGAATATTCTGCCGGCTTCCTGGCAGAATCACTTGAAAGGTGTCTGGGAGGACACCACTGAACCGAAAACCAAGGAGGTCAAGGAAAAGGGCAAAATAGTTCAAAAGCCCGTTCTTGACGATTCCGGAAATCCGGTTTTAGTAGTTGCTAAACCGGGGCGGAAGCACGGCTTCTTTAAGAGGGTGGGCTGGTTCACCCTCGGGGTGGTAGCTGTTCTCGGTTTTCAATATATTCTAGGATTGTTCGGGGAAAGCATTGTTTTCCGGATAATCCTTGCAGGGATTATTACGTGGCTGATCACCGCGCCATTGCGGAAATACCGGCTGTGGCATTTGGTGATTATTGTCCCTCTGATGGTAGTGCTTGTTGTATTGAGCATTGCCTATCTTCCGGAATTTAAGCATACCTTTGCCAGCGCGACTAATTGGCTGGTAGGTGTTTCGTTGCTTACTTTTGTTCTGGAAGAAGTAACGGACACGGAATTATATCCGCGTTCCGTTGCTTACGGAGGGCTGGTGGTAATTGTTCTGATGTTCATACTCGCCGGGGTTGACCTGTTAAGGCCCCACGAATATTTTGAGCATCAAAACAGGGCTGTGATTTCGGTTGAAGATCAGTTAACCGAAACCACCGCTTGGGAGAAATTGAAGGCAGAGTTTCAACCAAGCAAGCCCGCTCCCGGGGCATGGCATCGCTTCCCGGCTGAATTAACCGGCGATGATGATCAGAAGACTAAGACCGCGGAAACGTGGTTGAAGTCTTTTGTCAGAAACAATTTACCGGTTGAGTATGGCCGGGTAGAGGCCGTTATGACAAAGCTATTTTTTATAGTTTATTTCATAATGGCTTATATTGTCTTTATGTTAATCGCCATTCCGGAGATTATCTCCGAGGCGATTGACAAATATAAAGCCATGCCGAAAAAAACCGAACAAAAGAATCTGTTGCCTTGGATTTATGTCATAATTGATAGTGTGACAGATTCTGTTTTTAAACATAGAGGAGGAAGAAAATGAGGAAAAAAATAAAAATGTTCCTTTTTGCGATTGGGCTGATTGCCCTAATCGCATCCAGTGTTTATTTTGGCGGAGGAAACTCCGTTAAAAGTGCTCGTCAGAGCGCTGTGGCTGAATACAAAATTTTTTTGAATGGCAATTACGCCGTTTCTGAGAAATCTTTCAAGGTCAAAAAGGGGGTAGTGATTTTTAGCGCTCCCGAAGAGATTTTCTTAGTAAAATCTCCTTCAACCCACTTGATTGGGAGAGTAAAACCCTGGGTTGATGAAGTAAGACCTTGGAGCAAGATAGTTTTTATCACGGTCACTTACCGAGGAGTGACCAAGAAACTTTCAGCCAAGCAGTCTCGGCTGGAAGTGCCTTTGGCTGATAAAATAATATTGCGGATTGCTTATAATCCGCAGTATTTCAATCCCCTGACCGATGAAGTTTTTACCGGGAAAGGGGAAATCGGTCATTTCCGGTTATCGCCAATGGTGATAAAGCTGGAAAATCTGACACAGGGGAATTATAAAAAAAGTATCCCCGAACTCTCAGATTTGCCGGAAACATCGGTAAGACCGACAAAGGCCAAGGCGTCTCAGTCGCCTCAACAGGGCAAAGAGGGGACTATTGATTTTCTTTTGGAAGTTCCCAAAAAGGCGCTGGGACTGAAAAATGGCAATTACCCGGATTTTAGCAAGGATCCGGTTGATTTTAACAAATAAAAAAACCCCGCGACCGAGGGAAAAATCGGCGAAGGAGGAAACATGCTTTCTTTAATTATCTTGGTGGCCTCCATGGTCGCCAGCTACACTTTTGTGTTCCCCTCTCTGCAGGGGAGGAATATTGAGTCTACAAAAGATCTTCTTGACGCCTTCATAAGCGTCGGGAAAGTTCTTGTTATTGTTGCGATCGGCCTCCTGATCGCAGCGGTTGTGGACCGTTTTTTCGGCACCTTGCCGATGGGCGGTCTGGGGCAGAGTGTTCTGCTCCTAGTCGCTTTAATCTTCTGCTTTTACGGGGCTGAGCTGGTATTATGCCCCCGGGCAGAAGTTGGCGAGGTTATTTTTTTAAGGGGACTATACCCCCTTATCCTCGTCTTTGCTTTTAAGGGAAGTATCCTGCACTATACGGGAATGTCCCAAGGGATGTTCCTGGTTGGCGCAGGAATTTATCTGGTAGGCCTTTCTGTTCTTTGGCTCTTATCATATTGGCCTAATGTCCAGAGAGGGCTGGCCGACCCCGTCGGCGTTCTAATACTCTTTTTATTGTTTTTCTTGAAAAAGTATTTAGACACCGGCGAAATGGTGGATATCAACAGCCCGGATTTTTTAGTCGGGTATTCGCCGGTGATTTTTTACTTGGGTCCGGTTTTTTTCCTGACTCTGGTCTCCTGGAAGTTTAAGGAAGATTGGAGACAGACTTGGACCCACCGCCTGGTGATTGCAGGACATATTGGGTGGTTGCTTTATGCGCTACCTTATATGATCTTGTTGGTGACAGGCGATATTTCGCCTGAGATTATAAGCCACGTTGTGGCATATAATCAGTCCGAGAATCAGATTGCTCGGATAAAGATTGCTCAGGCCTATCAGGTTTTGGGCAGTCTCCAGGCGGACATCGCCAAGGCGGAAAAAATTATTAGGTCGGGAAAGAAGGTGTCCGGCCTGAACGCCAAAATTTTGAAAAAAGCTCACGACAACATCAGAAAAGTCAATGAGCTGGAGATCGAAATTTGGCGTCATCGCCATCACAGGGTCTTGCGCCCTTGGGCGATGGTTGGAGGCAAAATAAAAGGGGCTTGGGAACAGGTCCCGTCAGTATATAAATTTTTGAAAAAGGAGGTGATGCAAGTTTTCAGAGAGTTGGCCTCTTAAAAAGAGGTGCTCTCAAAATTTCAAGGGTGTTTTGGAAAAACCAAGACACCCTTTTTCTTTTGTTAAATATTAATCCCCCGTCATACTGAATTTTGTACTGAATTTATTCGGTATTATTTCAGTATTGTTTCAAAATTTTGTGTCAGCTCTATGTCGCCCTGAATTTATTTCAGGGTCTCGGGGTTTTTAGGTTTTGCTTTATCCTTTGAGATGCTGAAACAAGTTCAGCATGACATTGGGGGGTCAGCATGACAGGGAGCTCCACTGTCACCCTGAATTTATTTCAGGGTCTCGTATTTTTAGATTTTACTTTATCCTTTGAGATGCTGAAACAAGTTCAGCATGACATTGGGGGGTCAGCATGACAGGGGGGATTCAGCATGACAGGGGTGGGCGATATGTCGTTCTGAACATTTCAGAATCTCGTGTTTTTAGTTTTTATTTTATTTTATAATCTCGTGGATTTTATTTTTTATTTTTCATAAATATGCTATAATAAAAATATTATTATTCAATAATTTTTTTTATGCCCAATGTTTTTAAAAGCAAATTATTAAACGCCAATTCTTTATTGGAACGAGCCGGTATAATGGAAAGAATGATAGTGGCGGATTTGGGTTGTGGAACAAGCGGACATTTTACTTTTGAGGCCGCTAAAATGGTTGGTGAGAAAGGATTGGTTTATGCCGTTGATGTCAGGCCTTCGGTTTTGGATTCCATTAAAAGTAATGCTCAATTAAAAGGAATGGAAAATATTCGTTCAATTAGGGCTGATTTGGAAAAATATGGTTCTACAAAAATAAAAGATTCTTTTGTAGATATGGTTTTATTGGTTAATGTTTTATTTCAATCGCGTAAATATTATGAAGTTATTAGAGAGGCGAATAGAATCTTAAAAAAGCGCGGTAAATTTTTAGTGGTTGATTGGAAAAAAACAAATATTGCTTTGGGACCACCGATTGATTATCGGGTTGATCAAAATGATGTTCAGGCAATTTTTGTTTCTTTGGGCGCAGAACTTTTGGAAAATTTTGAGGCCGGTCCTTATCATTTTGGAATGATTTTTGAGAAAAAATAATTATGTTGAATAAAAATCAGCACTTGGGAAAATGGGGCGAGAAAAAAGCAACCGAATTTTTAAAAAAGAAAGGATATAAAATTTTATTTAGAAATTATAAAAATTCAATTGGAGAGATAGATATTATTGCCAAGATAAAAAAGAAATTTGTTTTTGTAGAAGTTAAAACAAGAAGCAATAATAATTTTGGAATACCGGAAGAGGCGGTTAATTTTGCAAAACAAAAAAAATTATTAAAAACGGTTGAAAAATATATTTTGGAAAATAAAGTGAAAGATGATTATCAAATAGATGTAATCGCTATTGAGAAAAAGAAAAATATTATCAGGCATATTAAAAATGCGGTGAATTATTTTTGAGGTTAAGGTGTTTGATTAAATAATTTTTACTTTATTTTTTTGAGATCCTGAAATAATACCGAATAAATTCAGCACAAGATTCAGCATGACAGTGGGGAGTAGGATTCAGCATGACAGAGAAGAAAAACAAGATGCGGAAATAATATCATTATCGGTATAAACCAAAAACAAAAACCTTAAATTAATTTAAGGTTTTTTTGTGCCCGGGGAGAGACTTGAACTCTCACTCTGTTGCCAGAACGGGATTTTGAGTCCCGCGCGTCTACCAGTTCCGCCACCCGGGCTTAAATTATCTGTTTATAAACTTACAATATTTATAAAAAATTGTCAAAAAAACCTAAATGGTTTATAATAATAAAATAAGAATATTTTATGATTATTACGGTTGTTAATCAAAAAGGAGGTGTTGGCAAAACCACTACTGCGGTAAATTTATCCGCTTATTTGGCCGCAATGGGGAAATTTGTTTTGTTATTGGATATTGATCCGCAGGCCAATGCCAGTAGTGGAGTTGGTTTGAATGTGGCGGAGTTGGAGAAAAGTTCTTATAATATTTTTTCCAAAGAACATCGTGCTGATGAGCTTATATTTGATTCTTTTTTAACAACGCACAAAGTAATTCCTTCTTCTCCTCATTTGGCCGGGGCAACCGTAGAACTGATTAAAGATGAAAATCGGGAATTTGTTTTAAATGATGCTTTATTGGAAGTAAAAAACCATTTTGATTATATCATTATAGATTGTCCACCATCTTTGGATATTTTAACTTTGAATGGTTTGGTAAGCGCTGATAAAGTTTTAATTCCGGTTCAGGCGGAGTATTATGCTTTGGAAGGTTTGAGTAGTTTGTTGCATACCATAAATTTGGTTCAAGAAAATTTAAAACCATCATTGGAAATTTTGGGTTCGGTAATTACAATGTATGACAAAAGAAATACTCTTTCCAAAGAAGTTTTAAACGAAATGTATAAAAATTTTCCTTTTCGGATTTTTCGTTCGGTTATACCGCGTAATGTTCGTTTAACCGAAGCACCCAGTTTTGGAAAGACAATTTTGCAATATGATCCGAAAAGCAAGGGCGGAAAGGCCTACGAAAGGTTGGCTAAAGAATTTTTAGCTTATTTAAATCAATAAAATATGAAAAAAACGGGCTTGGGAAGAGGACTTGGTTCCTTAATCCCCAAAAAAGAACAATTAAAAACAAATACGGCAAATAACGATAAAGAAGAAAAGCAAAAAGGAGTTTTAGAAGTGGAAATTGATAAGATTAAAGCAAATCCTTTTCAACCGCGAAAAGATTTTAAAGAAGATGATTTAAACAGTTTAATGTTATCTGTTAAAAAGCACGGTATTATTCAACCTTTGGTGGTTACTTTGTCTGAAGACGGTTATGAATTGATTGCCGGTGAAAGAAGGTTAAGAGCGGCAAAATTGGCGGGTTTAAAAAGGGTTCCGGCAATTTTAAAAGAAGTTGATGATTTTCAAAAAATGCATTTTGCCATTATTGAAAATGTGCAACGTTCTGATTTAAATCCGATTGAAGAAGCGTTGGCTTATAAAGAATTGAGTAAAAAATTTAATTTAACCCACGAAGAAATAGCCAAAGAAGTGGGAAAAAGTCGTTCGTATATCACCAATACTTTAAGACTTTTAAATCTGCCTTCCGAGATACAAGAAGCGGTTAGAAAGGGAAAACTTTCCACCGGTCAAGCCAGATCTTTGATTTCTTTGCCGGATGAGGAACGGGAAAAAATATTTCAACAAATCCTTGATCAAAAAATGAATGTTCGAGATGTGGAAGAAAAAGCGAAAAAAGTTGTTGTTAAAAATCATATTAGAACAATA
Organism: bacterium; assembly: GCA_027040785.1. Classification (GTDB taxonomy): domain Bacteria; phylum Patescibacteriota; class Patescibacteriia; order JAACEG01; family JAACEG01; genus JALULG01. The sequence goes on along the minus strand of JALULG010000011.1, from coordinate 3,434 downwards.
AATAAGAATCCGAATTTAATTGCCAAAGAAGACTTATTAAAAAATACTTTGGGGACAAAAGTATTGATCAAAGAACAAGCAGGGAAAGGGAAAATTATGATTGATTTTTATTCTTTTGAAGAGTTGGAAGAGATAATAAAAAAAATTATTGAGTAATTTGTTTGAAATTGCTTTGGTATTTTGTTGATTTTATGTTACGATAATTTTTACTTTGAGTTTGGTTTGGTATTTTGTGTAAATTACTATCACTCTGAACATTTCAGAATCTTGCGGTAAACATATCTCATCCTGAATTTGTTTCAGGATATTGTTGATTTAAGGATTTACTCTTTTCCCCCGAGATGCTGAATCAAGTTCAGCATGACATGGGAAGAAATGAGATATTGAAATAAATTTAGCATGACATGAAGATAGTATGTCACTCTGAACTTGTTTCAGAGTCTCATGTCAATTTCACTGTCACCCTGAATTTATTTCAAGTCTCAAAGGAAAGAGTATAACCTAAAACCACGAGATTCTGAAACAAGTTCAAGATGACAGAGAGAAACGAGATACTGAAACGTTCAGTATGACATGAGGCGATTCAGTATAACAGACTAATATGAGATGCCGAAATATTCTAAGCTTTAAATAAATATGAAGGCGGTGATAATTGATAAAATTAATGATTAATAAAAAAATATGATGAAGGAAACGAAAAAATCACTTAAAATCTATTTTATAGTAGTCGCTGCTTTTGGTTTTTATTCGAGCTTTTCTTTAATATTGGCAAATTCCGATATGGAAACCAATCTTTCCGGTCTTGTAATCTTCGTACTTAGTTCAATTTTTCTTTATTATGGTCTTAAATTATATGATTATCTTGAAAACTCTCCAAAAACTTTAATAAATTTCGTTAAAATTGTTTTTGGTATTGATGTATTGATATATTTATTGATTGGAAAAGTTATTCATGCCGTTTTAATGGGTTTGTTGGCTTGGTATTTGGTACTTAATATTAAAAGATTATCCAATGAAATAATAGAGGCTAAAAAAGAAAACAAGTTGCCAAATTGAATTTATTGATTTTAATTATTAATCTGAATTTTATCCTAAAAATTTGGTAGTAATTTTATAATTAAAAAACAGAATCTTTAATTCTGTTTTTTTGTATTAATGAGTAATCTTTTTCAGAATGGTGGCGATCAGTCCTTTGTTTTTGGCATACCTTTTAATATGATCTTTGGCAGAACCGGTTTTAACAAATTTCAGCCAGTCAATATTAGGGCCCTTTCTGTTTTTATCTCTGATTATTTCAACCATATCTCCGTTTTTTAGTTTGGTATCCAAAGGACTTATTTTTTCATTAACCAAAGCGCCGGTGCATTGATTGCCTATTTCCGTATGAACATGATAAGCAAAATCTACCGGAGTGGCGTCTTTTGGTAAGTCAATCACATCTCCTTTCGGGGTGAAAATAAAAATTCTATCTTGAAAAATATCAAATTTTAATTTTTTAATATATTCTTTACTGTCTTTGGAATTTTTTTGAATTCTTAATATTTCATCTATCCAAGAAGATCGTGCTTGGGTTGGGTTTTTGTATCTCCAATGAGAAGCTATTCCGTATAAGGCCTCATCATGCATTTGTTTGGTTCTGATTTGAAATTCAATCAGTTTTCCTTTGGGACCGAAAACCGTTGTGTGAAGAGTGCGATAACCGTTTGGTTTCGGTACGGAAATATAATCTTTAAAGCGATCTTTTTTAGGGGGCCAAATACTATGAATGATTCCCAGCATTTTATAACAATCTGAAACAGAATCAACAATTATTCGCATCGCAAAAACATCGTAAATTTCATTAAATTTTTTCTTTTTGTTTTGCATTTTCTGCCAAATGCTGTAAAGATGTTTAAAGCGACCATTTATTTCGTATTTAATGTTTTCTTTTTTGGTTTTTTCCGAAAGTGTTTTTTTAACGGTTTTTATTAATTCATCTCTTTCCTTTTGCTGTTTTATTTCGTATTTGTCTTTTAATTTTTCATAATTTTTTCTGTCCAAATATTTAAAACATTCATCTTCTATTTGCCATCTTAAATGCCAAACTCCAAGTAAGCCGGCAATAGGGGCGTAAATTTTCAAGCTTTCTTCGGCAATTCTTTCTCTTTTGTATTTTGGTAAATATTTTAATGTTTTTAAATTATGTAAACGATCGGCAAATTTTATGACCATAACCCGATGATCTTTGGCGGCCGCCACAAACATTTTTTTTAAATTTTCCACATATCTTTCTATCCCGCGATATTTAACATTGCTTAATTTTGTTACTCCTTTGATTAGATCGGCGATTTCTTTACCGAAATTTTTTTCAATTTCTTTCAGGGAAACGTCGGTATCTTCCGGAACATCGTGCAAAAGTCCGGCTACAATAGTGGGGATGTCGGCTTTAATTTTCGCCAAAGTCTCGGCTGTGGCTATAGAGTGAGTTATATAGGGTTCTCCGGAAAGTCTTTTTTGTCCTTTATGGGCTTTTTCGGCAAATTCATATGCCAATTTAACCAAATCAAGATCGGCCTTGGGATTATTTTTTCTGATTATTTTGAGTAAATTGTTTATTGAATGAGACATACAAGTCTTTAAAAATTAAAAAATAGTCATTAAGACTATTTTTTTCTTTTTTCTTTTCTTTTGATTTTTGGCACTTTAACGCCGGTTGTTTTTTTAATTCTTTTTTTTCTAGGCATATTTTAAATTATTATGGCGGAGCCGACGAGACTCGAACTCGCGACCTCCTGCGTGACAGGCAGGCGTTCTAACCAGCTGAACTACGGCTCCTTATGGTGGGCGCTATAGGATTCGAACCTATGACCTTTTGGGTGTAAACCAAACACTCTAACCAACTGAGCTAAGCGCCCGAATTTATTTCCAAAAAAATTGTTTTTTTGTTTTGATGTACCAATCTGAAATATTGTTAAATCTATCGGGCGGATTTTTGATTTCAGATATTTTGACACCTTTTATTTCTTTGTCAATCAGATAACTGTAAATTGGTTGGTATAAAAAAACGGCGGGAACTTCTTTGTTAAAAATTTCCCTGAGATTTTTATAATAATTTATTTTTTTTGTTTTGTCAATTTCTTTTTCAATTTTCGTTAATAATTCATCAAAATCTTTATTATTGAAATTTGCTAAATTAAGCCCGTTTTTTCCGCATTCTGACGAATGCCAAAATAAATACATATCTTCATCTGAATTTATCGTTTCCCCGTAAAGAATTATATCATAATTTTTTTCAGCAATACTTGTTTTAATTTCGTTTGAATTTAAAAATTTTATTTCCACTTTAATACCGATTTTTTCCAAATTACTTTTTATTTCTTTTAATATTTTTTGATTGTTTTCGGAATTTACGGCCGTAATTGATATTGTTAAAGGATTTTTTTCCTCCTTTTTTG
>JALULG010000010.1 GCA_027040785.1 bacterium | reverse complement strand
AAACAAAGAAAGAATTTTATTGGCCGGTCCCATTGAATAATCATTTAAAATTTTTCTTAAAGGATTATTTATCAAAGTAAAAAAAAGAAAAACAATTTCTAAGAACAAACTGTATAATAAAATTTTATTTTTGAAAATTATCATTTTTTTTAAAAATTAAATTTATATTCAAAGCACTTAACCCGATAATTGTCCAAAATAAAATTGCCAAGTCATTTTTAAAATAAGGAACGTCAACCAATCCGTGTATTATAATAGTAATCATTGACGCTTGTAATCCCAAGAAAAAGAAAAAATTTTTATCCTTTTTTTGCGCAGTTGTTTTTTTGAAAAAGATAATAATTAAATAGATAAAAGCTATTAGGCCCAATAATCCTATTTCTATCCAAAAGTTTAAAAAAATATTATGAGGATAAATTAATGGTTCCATTTTTAAAGGATCTCTGAATTTTTCTTGGATTTGAGGAAAGCCGAAAATGCCGGCGCCAAATAAAAAATTTTTAGGATTATCAGTTAAAAAATTCCAAGTTCCTTGCCAAAGAGTCAAACGATTTTGACTTGATAATTCAAAAAAAGTTTTTTGTATTTGGTGATTTAAAAAAAGTCCCTGATTGAAAATTATTATTAAAGTAAGAAATATTATGATCCCCGATTTAATTTTTTCAATTGTTTTTTCTTTATTAAAAGACTTTATTATTTTCCAAACGAAAAATGATAAAGCGATAAATAGTCCCAAATAAGTTCCGGCGGATTTGGTAAATAAAATTGCTAAAAATGAGAGAATAATAATTATTGTTTGAAAAAGAACTTTTTTCAAGTTTTTTTTATTTTGTATCAGCCACCCTAAATAAATCATTATTATGGGCGCTAAAAATAAACCCACTGCATTAGGGGAGGTGTAAAAAGAAGTTATTCGTCTATTTTCTTCATTTTGCCAAATTTTTAAAGAAATAAAATTTCCGGTAATTTTTTGATAAATTCCAAAAAGAGCGATAATCAAAGAGGAAAAACCCAAAGCATATAATATTTTTTTTAAATCCTTTTTCTCTTTAATACTTTGGGTAAAAATTATAAAAAAGATAATTGGTTCCAAAAAATAAGCGCGCCATAAACCAAGCGCTTTCCAATGATTTGGGGCTATAAAAACAGATAAAAAAGAAATTGAAAGAATTAAAATTATTATTTTACAAAACGGGATTTGGCGATAGCCCTTTTTAATTAAATTTTTTAGATTATAAAAATTTTTTAGCAAAAAAATACCAAACAATAATAGTAACATTATTTCCAGCAAGGTTGTTGGTAGAAAAAATATTTTAAATCTAATCAAATAACTTGGTAATAAAACTATAATCATTGCCAAAGCGTTCGTTTGATTTTGCCAAGCGATTAAAAAAAAGATAATTAAAAAAAGTATTATTAACAGATAACTCATTTTTTTATTTTTTTAAAAGTTTCGTTGATAAGTAAAATTAAAATTATTGTTCTAAGAATTACAAGAAAATTAAAAAATATTGAATGATTGTTGATATCAAAAAAAAACAGGAAATTGTAAATAATTAACAAAATCATAGCTAATAATTAGCCAAAGAAATTTTTTATTGTTAATAATTAAAATTAATAATGGAAAAAACCAAACTATCCATTGGGGAGAATAAAT
>JALULG010000009.1 GCA_027040785.1 bacterium | reverse complement strand
AAATAAGATTTTCATATATAATAAAGTCAGACAAAAAAGAATAATTGAGATTTACTGACATTCTATTAATTATTCGCATTTTGTCAACATTAGGTTTTTATCACGAAATACACTTCGGATAAAAACGAGTTCAGCAAAATTGCTCGCTTTGCTCGCAATTTTCCTGAATGCGCTCAGGTTCCCTGTGTCCGCCGAAATTGCTTCGCTTCGCTCGCAACTTCGCCGAACACAGGTTATCTGACGCTTCGCTAAATTTTTTCATTCAAAAGCTAACGCTTTTGCCTGAAAAAACTTCAGATAACCTGAGCGCATTATACGACATATTTTGATGACTATGTTTGTTCCGATAAATTTATATCCTGCTTTAACTTTTTATAAACTATGACCAATATAATTATAATTCATGGCTCATATGGCAATCCAAATGAAAATTGGTTTCCATGGTTAAAAACTGAACTTAAAAAGTTAAAATGTGATGTTTTCGTTCCTAAATTTCCAACACCTGAAAATCAATCACTGGAAAGTTGGAAGAAAGTATTTGAAGGATACAAACAATATGTAAACGAAAACACAATTTTAATTGGTCATAGTTTAGGCCCTGCATTTTTATTAGATTTACTTGAAAACTTAGACAAACCTGTTAAATCCGCTTTTTTTATTTCTGGCTTCCTTGGTCTATTAGGCAATTCTAAGTTTGATGAAATAAATAAAACATTTACCGATAGAGATTTTGATTGGGAAAAAATTAAACAGAATTGTAAAAAGTTTTATATTTATCATTCTGATAATGACCCTTATGTCCCAATAAAAAAAGCTAGAGAACTTGCTGAAAAATTAGGTAGTGATGTTATAGAAATAAAAAATGCAGGACACTTTAATGAAAAAGCAGGATATAATAAGTTTGAATTATTATTAGAAGATGTTAAAAAGTATATAGAGTAGAGCCGTCATCAAAATACGCAAGGGGACGCTGCGCTTTCGCTTCACTGCGTTACGCTCACCCTCGTATAACAATGGATATACGGTTCAGCCCTCGGCTCGGGCTTCACCCAAATTTTTCTTCCACTTCGTTCCAGAAAAACTTCGTATATCCCTAACGTTCAGCAAAATTTTACTCAATTTTTGTTTTTTAACTTAACAAGTCAACTAAAAACATGGGAAATAAAATTACTGAAAAATATTTTGAGCACTCCAATTTTGCAGATGATGAAAAAAGAGTGCTTGAAGAAGTAATGACCAAAACAAATTTTCAGCCAGAGAAAGAAATTTTTCGTGGTCAGATTTATGATAAAGATAAGGTTAGCAGTTTGATTTACAAAGGCGTTTGGCAGGAAAAACCAGCAGTTCTTAAAATTCAGGGACTTCAACCAGATGTCGATGAAATTGACATGATTGACAGATTTAACGACCAGAACGAGAGTGCAAAATCAGATTACCAAAATTATACGACGGCTCAAAATGGAACGAACAAAACGGTTATGGCTACCTGATTTTGGAATATATTGACGCACCTCAAATTTATCAACCGCCTTTCGCCAATCAAGAACAAATAAAAGATTTTTGCGCTCTCTATCAGGAGTATAAAACGAAATGTTTGCGCGAACCATTTATTGAACGTGAGCCGAATGAACAAAGCAGTCTAGTTTTTACCGCTCAGCGTGTTTCGCATTGGGCGAAGATCGCGCAAACCAAAAGACATCTGGCTGAAGCTGAAGTAAAAAACGTAGAAAAATTTCTCTCTCTGGCTGGCAAACATTTGCCATCAATCAAAATGGAATTCATGCACGGGCATTTTACCTATGATGATATTTTCAAATTTTCGGATAGAGAATATGTATTGATGTCAAATTTGTTTTGGTCTTACCGCCCTAAATTCTATGATACTACTTTTCACCTCTGGGCTGACATTAAGAGTTTGCGCGACCAAAACGTGGGCGTCGAACAAGTTATTACATATCTGCACAATTGGCTTGAGGAATACAAAAAGCTTCCAATCGTGATGCAGGACGTAGATTTTGAAAGAAAATTTGATATTATGATGGCCGAGCGTTGCATTGGCGCGCTATTAGTAGATATCCAAAATCAGCACTACGACAACAATCGCAGTAATTTTATTGCTCATTTAACTAAATTGTTTAGAGATTTATTCAGATATTTTGCAGATAAACTGGAAAAAACAAAAATTGAGCAAAACTCAAGGGGACGTTGCACTTTCTTTTTGGCACAAAAATAATAGAATAAGGAAGCCAAAAAGAACCCTCGCACAACACAGTATATGCGGTTCGCTCGTTGCACTTCACTCTCCCATATTTTGCTCCACTACGTTCCGCAAAACATCGCATATACTGAAACGTTCAGCAAAATTGCTCGCTTTGCTCGTTAACAAAATACAATGCTTTAATGGTTTTTAGGCGTAATTTTAATATTGATATTACCCTTCATAATGGCCTAGCTATATATTTAGGCAAATTTATTGTCAAAAAAATTAACCCGAAAATCGTATCATATATTGCGGGCGCCCTCTTTATCATTATAGGAGTATTTTGTTTCTTTTAATTTTTTGTTTTGGCAAATTTCTGAAACCGCTTATCAATTTAATTTTTCCAAAATCCGATTTTGTATTATTAGTATTACTTTTAAATATAAGTTAACATAAAAAAAGACGACTTTCGTAATCGTCTTTAATCATTTAAGGTTCTTTTGCCGGATTTTCATACCTATCAACTTCTTCCATTAAATATTCAAGATTGATTTCATTGTCGTCAAAAAATATTGCTTGTAGATATTTTTCAATTCCCCCTGTTTTTTCCAATATTTTTTCAGTTGGTTCTTTTCCCAACAAAGCAACTTTTTGACCAATATCATAATTATCACGAATAAGGATCGGATGAAATATCCGATCTTTAAAAATAAAGTTTGGCAAATTATCCGCTCTAACTCCGTAAAAAAACTCTTTTATCCTCCGATTAGTCAAATATCCTTCCAATTCAATCAATCTTTCATACCCCAACAAAGATATGATTCTTCTATTATTAAAATAATAACAATTCCACAAATAGCCGCGATTAGGAATAACGCTGGGGACAAAAACCACCACAAAATGACAATTCTTTACGTTAAATGAAAAAATTTGTTTTACGGACAAACTGACAAAAACCACAAATGACATTAATTCTCTATTAACGATTATCTCTTTTCTGCAAAAAGAAAAATGAGATAATTTCACTTGCAATATTTGAGAAATTTCTTGCTTTGAGTCCTTGAAAAGAAATCTCTCTATTTCTTTTTTCAAACTGAAAAATCTTGAACTTTTTTTCTGAAACATTCTTTTATCTCCTTTATTTTAAAATGTGCGATTTAAGATAAATTTAATATTTAAGGTAATAATAATACAAAATACTTATTTGTCAAAATAAATTTCACGCTTTGGTTAGTTTTATTTTAAAAAGCAATACCGATAATTTATCAATTAAAATTTTAAATTTGCGGAAAATAGTAATTCTTGCTATATTCAAAATATAAAATATAAACAAAATGAAAAAACCCTTAAAAAGATCCAAACCAAGAATACTGTTCGGTAAAATATATTACACCTTTAAGCGACATTTTTATTGGCATTTTTCAAAAGTAAATTTTGCAAAAAAAATAGAAAAACATCTTCCCGTTGAAATTTTCGCTCACAAAACTATCCTGCGTCGAAAACTTAAAAACGTAGATATGTGGATGCAGGAAAATAAAATCATAAATTTAAAAATCGCCATAAAACATCTTGACGGACTCGTATTATACCCTCAACAAACTTTTTCATACTGGCGTCAAATTGGCAAACCAACGAAAAACAAAGGGTATGTCAAAGGTATGATTCTTCATAATGGCAAAGTCATTTCTGGAATAGGAGGGGGCTTGTGTCAATTATCAAATTTACTTTTCTGGATTACTCTTCATACTCCGTTAACAGTTATTGAACGCTGGCGACATACTTATGATGTTTTTCCGGATGTAAAACGCAAACAACCTTTTGGAAGCGGGGCCACTTGTTCATATCCAAATATTGACCTGCAAATCAAAAACAATACCGAACAAAAATTTCAACTGTTTCTCGATATAGATGATAAATATTTAATTGCCAAATGGCTTTCAGATAAACCGATTAAATTTAAATATAAAATCATTGAAAAAGATCACAAAATTAAACACGAATGGTTTGGGGCTTACTCGCGAAACAATAAAATATTTCGCAAAGTTATTGATAAAAATACCGACAAAGAAATTAGGAAAGAATTTATCACCGAAAATCACGCATTAATGATGTACAATCCTTTACTTGAATATGGAAAAAATAATGTTGATTAATTTATTAATTATTTTTATTAAAACAATTTTATGAAAAAAAATATATTAATTATAGACTGGCTACTGATAATTATTTTCGTATTTATAATAATATCAAAATTTATCAATTTATCTTTTGTAAAAATTATTCAAATAAGTTTTTTTGTCCTTATTTTTATACACATTGTTCAACATTGGAAAATTCTTTTTTATTCAATCAAAAAAAGAAAACAAAGTAACTGAAAATAGATCTAAATTGGCAGTATAAAAATCCTTTCTCAAAAATAAATGGCTATAAATAAATTATAGCCATTTTAAACCATTTGGATTTTTAATCAACCAAACCTTTTTCACGCAATTCTTTGCGAGTGACACCGGGAATATTTAATTCCTTATGTCTGGTGGTTTTTTCAATGTTGCGAGCAAACATTATTAATTGTATTTGCTCCGGCGTATAGCCCAAATCAAGGGCAAGCATTTTTTCGTTAAAGTGTTTTCGTTCTCCTTTGACAACTCCGAAATCAAGGTCTTGTTTCACTGCCCAGGCGATATTTCCTTCCGTGTTTATATCTCCGTAAGACAGTCTGATATCAAAACCGAGATTTTTCGCCCATAAACTAAGTTCGTCTTCATCGTTGTGCTCATCTCCTTTGGCTTGAAGATCTGCAGAGGGGATTTTTTCAGCAATGCGCTTTAATATTTTTGCGTGGTGCTCTTGGCTGAACCAAACCGCTAATTGACGAACTTCCATTTTAGTTAAACCAACCAAAATATTATTATCCACGGCGCCATCGCCAAATTTATCAAAATAACGAAATAAAACATCTTCTTCCAAATTTCCTGTGCCAAAAATACGACCATTGCCATCATCAATCGCTTTGGCAATAAAACCGGCCAATGGCGTGGTAAATCTGGATTTAAGAGAGGCATAGGCGCAACTCCAATCATCTTTCAGTTTTTTATCATTTTCTTCGTGCCATTCAATACCGATTTTTTTAAATTCTTTTCGGCATTTGTTTAACAACATATCGTAAAGAGGATTGGCGTCAATAAGGAGTAATTTAAAACCGAGCGCTTTTTGCAAATCCTGAACATCTTGTTTGTGAACCGGATTGGAGCGGATATCTCTGTACATAGCCACAACATTTTCCGGTCCAAAAGCGCGGACTAAAATTGTTGTTACTACGGCGCTATCCACGCCACCGGAAACAGATACATACACCCTTTGACACCCTTTGGCAAAATCCTTGGCTCTTTTTTCCAGATATTTTGCTACTTCACTTATCGGTTTGGTAAACATAATTTTTTCCTCCTTTTTAGTTTATTTTAATAAACACATTCTTCGTTAAAATTAACATCATAGCCGTATAATTTTTTATTTCTTTTTAGCGCCCGCCTTTCGCCAATTGCTTTGGCAAGGTTGTCGCTTAATTTTATTGCCTCAATACCGTTGGCTTTTATCAGTTTCATTACAATAGAAAGGGCTTGGATAAAGCCGGTGTCGTTGCTGAAATTGGTGCCCCAGCCAAAGAGAACTTTGACTGTTTGGTAAAACTCTTGATAAAGACGAATCATTTTTTCAGGCTTTAATCCATCACTGAAAAAAAGAACTCGCTCCAACGGATTAATGCCAAATCTTTGCCACATTGCCAAAACCCAAGAAGCAAATTCTATCGGATTGCCGGAATCCTGCCGAAAGCCAATCGCTTCCAGAGCCAGTTTTTGGGGAATATTATCCAAAAACTGTTTAGATCCGAAAGTGTCCGGCAAAATAATCCTTTGCTCTTTGGGAAAAAGTTGAAACCATTTTTCAAAGACTTCATATTGGGCTTGCCAGGCTTTTTCTTCTCCTTCTGCCCAACGCAGGGCATTTAGCGCCATAGATAATTCATGGGCATTGGTGCCGGCATAGGGAAAGTTTAGTTCTCGCGCCAATTGCATATTGGAAATAGCCACAATCACGCCCGGCATCAAGTCAAGCGCCATCTCCGTAATGTGCTTTTCCCAGTTAGCGCTTAATCTCCGACGCAAACCAAACTGCAAGGCCTTCACTCCGGAATTTTTCAGCAGTTCAAGTTTGCGTTTAAACATCTTTTCGCCGTTTATTATAATTTCTCTTTCAGAAATATTTTGCCGAGCAATTGTATTGCGGGCATATAATTCGCTGATAATGGGCAAAACAATCAATTCCCAAAGAGTGGTTTTTGTCCAATAATCCTCCTCGGTTTCAATCAACAATTGACCGTCTTTGTCGGCATCAATAAAAATATCGGAAAGTTTTAAATTTTTCAGAAATTGCAAAAATTTTTCCGGATATTTTTCCCTAACTCGCAAAAAATCAATTTCTCTATCGCTAAATTGTAATTTTGCCACAGCATTGACTTGTTCGCGCAATTCGTTTAAGTTTATTTCTTGCGCCAAAGGCACCGCTTTGGTGCGATTGGTAAAAGCGAATTTGGTTTTGGCTTTTGGAAAAAATGTCCAAATAAAATACAACATTCTGATTTTATAGGTGTCTGTTTCCAATAAGTTCTTGATTATGGGCTGATCGAGGTTAAATAATTTTTTCATAATCATTCTCCTTTTGATTTGTAAAGAACTCAGTTATTTATAATAGTGTATTGATTACACTATTATAAATAAACTTAGCATACTTTTTAAATCGTGTCAAGAGCACACTAAGTAAAATATAAAATTTTCAAAAAAAGTCAAGCGCTGTTTGAGGAAACAGCGCTTTTTGCTTTTTATTTGGTTCTTATTTGCCAGACTTCGTTGTCTAGGAAATAAATTACCTTGTTATTTATTTTGGCGAGAGTCATATCTGTGCCGATGTTTGGGTGGGTGATTTTTTTGACAAGTCCTTGGTGAGGGGCGAAAATTACCAATTCTTTGTCTTGGACTATTGTGGCGCAAAGACCGTTTTCCAAAATACTTATATTGAGAGCGGAATTGTCTGTTGTGTTGCGCCAAACTTGGTATGATTGATAATTTTTGTTAAAGGCGAATTCCAATTTATGGTAAACGCCTTTTTTGTCAATACCAATAAAGCAAGCAAAACCGGTGCCAGCTTTACCATTTATGATTTTTAAATCATCCATTTCCGGCGCGCGGATTTGAGCGCAAGATTTTTCGCCAAAGGGAATGATAATATATTTTACTCCCAAAGCATCTTGAACGCCTGCGCCTTCAAACCATTGGCTTGAATTTCTTAAAATTCCTTGCCTTTGTCCCAAACAAAGAATGGGCTTGGAAAAGAATTTTAGAAAAACTTCATTCAAGCTTTTCTCACCGACAACAAATAAACGATTTTCAAAACGAAACAATTCTTTGATGTTGGCATTGATGCTTAGATTTGTTTTTTCCTTATTATTTTCTTTGATAAAAACAAAAGAAAATTCTTTGCCTTTTTTGTCAGCGCATAAGTATCCTCCGTTTAAATAAATTGCTTCACCGTTTTCAGAAAAATCATCCAGTAAAAGCCCTTTGTTAATTGAAATAAGTTTATTATCACTTGCTCGCAATAGTCCGCAAGGAAAAACCTTGACTATTCTGCTTACGCCAAAATACAATTTATTAAAGACCAAAAGATCTTGAGCGCTTTGGAGTATTTTCATTCTGCGGGGCGCTTTGGGACTGATTATATTTTTTGAGGGTATTGGTGGAATAGTTCTTTCTCCTTTTTGAAAAGTTTGTTTATACCAATTCAAAAGAGGAGTGGGAATTAAAGAAAAATCCCGCACCGCCCTATTTAAGCGAATGCCTTTGGAAAAAACCGAGGCATTTTCCTTCATCCGCTTAATCATTTCCGTTGGCTTATATCCCGGCAACTTTCCTTTGTAAGGATGAATGCCGGTATAAAGCTGAAAAGTAACCACACCCCAAGAAAACCAGTCGCTTTTTTGGTTAAAACCATTGCTGTGCCAATCGCGAATTGAAGGCATTACCACTTGAGCGCGCCATCGGTCAATCGCCCAAGAGTCAACATCAATAATTTTGGGCTGATAATTTGCTTGTTTGACTACCAGCCAATTTAACTCATTAGCGTCAACCATTATAGCTTGCCGGCTATGCGCAAATTTGACCGTTTTTTGCATTTTTTCCACCAAATCATTGGTTTCATCAATATCAAAACCGATTTGATTGCGAAAATCATTGGTAAAAAAACGAGAAAGCGCTTCGCCGTTTGCCAAGGACATATAATAGCCGATCGGATTTCCTTTTTTATCCAAAACCATATTTTGCGGACTGACAATAAAAGGATGTTGCAGTTGAGACAGTTTGGCAATTTTGGCAGGTAAATTATCACGAAGAATTCTTTGTTGATCCGTGTATAATTTGATAATGGTTTTGCCTTTTTTGTAAACCGATGCCTCACCGCCACTGCTTAAATAGTTGGCGGGAGAAAGAGTGATTTTTCCTCTTTTTGCCAAAATAATTTCCGTAGTTTTGTTTATTTTCATTTTCTACTCCTTTTGAATGCCAATAACGGCAAAAGAAATGTCATCAATCGGACCTTTGCCTGTTTTTTGGGTGTTTTTAATAAAACGAATCATTCTTCTTTTGGCAAAAGCGCCGGTTGTGTTTTTAAAAGAAAGCAAACGTCTGACCGCTTCTTGCCATTTTACGCCGTCAACTTGGGTAACGCCATCGGAAAAAAGGGCGATAAACTGCAAATCTTCCAAGTTTTCTTGGGAAATTTTTAAATTAACTCCGCCAATAGCTTCTCCCAAATTATATTTATTGCCAAGACATTGAAATTGCTCATTCTCAATATTCGTTATCCAAACTTCTTCTTTTAAGCACTTTGTTTTTACATCACCTCCTTGCGCCGTGATAAATTTTTCCAATAAACCGTTTTGGTAAATTGGATAATAGGGCATATTTTTTGTCCATTCAAAATTATGCATTACAATATCGCCGTTTAAATACTTCAATGCCAGCACACCATCTCCGCAAACATTGACTAAAATTTGCCTTTCATCAGCAATAGCATAAAGGCAAGTTGCTAACATATCTTGCGTTGATAAACCGAGCGTGGTCTGCAAATTGTTTAAGATAATTTGCCTTTCTATTTCAATATTTTTTGTTTGCAAACTTTGCTTGGTAATGTTTTTCTGAATAATTTGAGAAGTGCCAAGTGTTATCAATCTGGCGCCAATGTCGGTTTTTCCACCGGAAGAACAACCGTCCGAAACAATTGCCCAAGCGCTTTGTTTTTGTTTGTTTGCCAAAGCATAATCTTGACAGGCTTGCCCGGAGCCAAGATGAGCGCGACCAATGTGAAAATATTCATCAGTAAAAAATTGCATTTTCGTCTCCTTTAAAAGGGATTGTCGTCAAACACCGTCACGGCTGAAATTTTAGTCTTTTTGCCAAATTATCTATAAAATTTTTTAGCTGATATCGCCACATCACCGAAAAAATTTTCTAGATAATTTGACTAAAAATTCAAAAAATTTCACTCGCAACGGTGTTTGGCGACAGTCCCTAAAAAGAGGCGCTTAATTTCAATTAAACGCCCCATAGTTTACCTGAGTTTTAAATAACCAGTGAAATATTTTGGCTTGGTCCGCCCGTACCCAGCGCTTGAGACTGAGAACTGACAGACTGGCTGACAAAATCGGCCAGTTTTGCCAAACGTCCGCGAGTGGCTTCGCCGGCGTCTACATATTGAGTGAAGCCGACTTCTCTTTTGAATTCTTCCAATTCATCGCGGTAGTGCTCAGCATTGATGCCGACAAGAACACTGACCATTGATTCAACCATTTCACCGCGAATCGCCTTTTCCATTTCTTCCCTGACCATTTTCATGGTTGCCACCGAGGCGTTTTCACCACCATCGGTGATTACAAAAGCAATGGCATTAACTCCAAAATCGTCATCGGTGAGTTTTTGAGCATAGGCGTTCATTGCTCCAACAGCGCTATAACAAGCGTCGCAAAGCGGAGTCATACCGCCGGGCGTAAAATCCAGATAATCGTTAGGATTGATTTCGGACAAAAGTTTAAAGCCGTGCAGTTCGTTAACGCCATTGGCAAACTGATCGGCAAAAGTAATTACCCGAAGCAAAAGATTATTAACGCGAGGCGATTTCTGGCACGCCTCTACGGCGGTAATCAGGCAATCGCGAAGCTCTTTTTCAAAGCCCCAAACCGAACCGGTTACATCCACGGCAATAGTCACCAGGGTGTATTCGGTGGCGCCCAATTTTTCAATTTTTGTGCCGGAAAAATTAAAACCTTTTCCCAGCTTTACCATTTCCATATTTTCATCCATAAAACGTGGCATTGTATCCTCCTTTCTTTTTATACCAGAAAATCAGCAGAGTTAACCAAAGTCATTCCTTTTCTTTCCATTTCTTTAAGCCAATCTTGGGCAATTTGCGGAAAGTCGGGACCACTGGGCACTGCCGGCACGGGAGAGCAACAATCAACCAAAATATGAAATTTTTTGATGTGCTCATCGCCGATATTGTCGGCAATTTGTTGGACCGTTTCTTTAACGCAGTGGCTAAGGGCTTCACCGGCAATAGCCACAATGTCGGCTTCAGCCAGTATTTCCAAAAAATCGGTATTTAGAGCAGTGTCCGGATCATTGGGATCCGGAACTTCCGCCATCAAGGCGCCGTAATGTTCGGTAAAAGGATTGGAACCTTTGGTCACATAATCCACCGTGGCAAACTCTTTACCGGACCACTTTTGCAAAGCGTCGTTCAGATCTTTCTGCACATTATGCCCCCAAGTGCCGATTAGGCAGTGAGGGGGCCAAATGCAAAGTGGGTACTTGCCACCGGCTTCCAGCTCTTTGGCATAATCCAAAGTTCTTTGGTAAAAATTCGGATTGCGCGGTTTCCAGATGCCGTTTTCAATGTCATCAACAGTGATGATGGTAAAAGGATTTGGATTTTCATTGTTCTCGTTTACCCACCAAACCGGATGAGCCACGTCCAGTAAACGATGGCTATCCATAGTAACGTGAATATCCGCCAATTTGTGCCCAACCCTGTCAATAAGTTGCGCTACTCGTTTCATATCTTCCACTGCGCCGGGAACCGGTAGAGTGGAACGAAACTTTGTGCCGTCCGGCAATTCCATGCCGATCGGATCGCCCTCTTTGGCCAAAATATCCATAAAATCATTTTGCGGATCAATAATCAAAAGATGAACGTTCATTTTTTTCTCCTTTCATTTGGTGTTAAACTTTTCCAGCAATTCGTTTATTCTTGTTTCACGCCGTTGCCATTTCTTTTCCTCCTTTCTCTGTCGTTTAAGATAAAAAAGATCTTTGCCTCGCTTACTAAAATCAACTACAATCACTTTGCCCATTTTAATCTCCTTTATGTTTAACTTTTGTAAAGAACAAAAAAGTCTTGCCGATTGAGCAAGACTTTTTCAAAATCCTTTCTTGGGATATTGTGAAACACGACTAACGCAATAAGCCAAGAGAAAGGATCTCGAGAAAGCCTTCCTCAATTTGTCGTGTTTCAATAAGTTTTTAAGTGCTTTTAAAAAATTGTTTAATTAGTGTATATATTACACTTATTTATATTAAAAACTTAGCATACTTTTTAAATCGTGTCAAGAGCACACTAAGTAAATCTGTGGATAACTTTGGATTTATCATTAGATACGAAGAAATTATTTTATAATAAAAAACATTTTCAACATTGTTTTGAGTGAATTAATACCCGCCTCTTGACTTCTTCTTTTTTTTGCTACAATACAATATCCGAAAGAAAGATTTTTAATTGTGAAATTTCTTTCGGAAATGTTCGTTAAAAAAACAACCTCATAGGGAGGTTGTTGATAGAAACCCGCTTTGACGGGGAATTTATAGGAGGAAAAAATGAAAAAAGTAGCTATGATTTTCTTGGGTTGTTGTATACTTTTCAGCGCATTTTCTTTTATGAATTATTTAAAGTGGAAGAAAATTGAGTTGCCGGGGGAGCCAATGATAATCATTCGGCAACCGGAAGCCGACATAAACGAAATAAACGAACTACTTAGTAATGATAGTAATAAAGTATATTTTGGAAAACTAAAAATTCCTAGAAAAGAGAAAAGAGGTGGTTATTGGCATCTTGAAAAAGTGTCTTTAATAAACAAAAACATGTCAGTAAAACTGACATATATCGCAAGATCCGATTCAGGCGCTTTATGTTTTCTTTTTGGAACAGCTGCAATAACTTTTCTGTTGTTGTTTTTACTGTTATTACGACACTAAGTAAATACTTAAAGACCACGGCTGTTGTCGTTTGATAAACTATCATCTGACAACGCCGTGGTTTTTTATTCCACTTCTACAAAATCCAAATAATTTTCCGGAGTGATAACTTTCAATTCCGCTTCCGGATAGGTGTTGAGCCACAGTTTGGGTAGTTTGATTTTTTTACGGGTATTCCATTTTATTTCATAACCGTATAATTTTCCGTCACGTTCTTCTATTAAATCCACTTCTTTTTGATCCCAAGTCCGCCAAAAATATTGGTTGGCGTATATTTGTTTATAGGTCCGCGTTTTCATTCGTTCCAAAAAAACAAAATTCTCCCATAATTGCCCAATGTCATTACGCAAATCAATAGCATTGAAATTTTCTATAATCGCGTTTCTAATACCGACATCCACAAAAAAATATTTATTTTTTTTGTTTATTTCTTTTCTTAAATTGCGACTGAAACCACGAACACTGACAATAACAAAAGTTTTTTCCAATAAATCCAAATAACGGGCGACTGTTTTATAGTCAATATCCAAACTGTTGCTCAGTTCCGTTAAAGACACTTCACTGCCAATTTGCCAGGCCAAAAGTTGCAATAAATTTTTCAAAATTTTGGGACTTTTTACTTTTTCCAAAGCCAAAACATCTTTTAATAAGTAAGAGTCTGCTATTTCTTTCAGTATTTCTCTTTTTTCTTCTCTAGTTTGAGCGGTCAAAACTTCCGGATAAGAACCAAAAAGCAACAATTCTTCCAATAATTCATTTTGCAATTGATACGGCGTATAGTATTTGGATAACTCCAAAACGGACAGCGGAAAAAGAATATAAGTAAACTTTCTACCAACTAACGGCTCTCCCACTTGACCGGCCAATTCAAAAGAGGCCGAACCGGTAACCACAATTTTAATATTCTCCACATGGTCAATTATAATTTTTAAACCGAGTCCGATATTGGGAATATTTTGCGCTTCATCAATAACTATCAATTCATAGTTTTTGGCAAAATTAATTAAGCCATCAAAATCGGGAACGCTAAACAATTCTTTCATTTTCATATCATCTCCTGTGCTTTGAAAAGTTCTCAACTTTGTTTTTTTAATCAGCGCTTGCAATAAAGTGGTTTTTCCGGTTTGTCGCGGACCGTATAATACAATCGCTTTTCGTGGTCTAAGGATAGAATTTAAATCATAAAAACGATTAAAATATTTAATTTGCTTTTGAATTTGTAAAGACATATTTTTGATAAATTTATATTAACTAACAACTTTATAATAACATATTCTTTAAAATAAGTCAATTTTAAGGAGTAGCAATCCTTGAAATAAAGTGATTTTGAGGATTTTTAAAAAGTAACCTTCTTAAGAGGTCTTTTATAATAAAAAACATTTTCAACATTGTTTTGGGTGAATTAATACCCGCCTCTTGACTTCTTCTTCTTCTGCTACAATACAATATCCGAAAGAAAGATTTTTAATTGTGAAATTTCTTTTGGAAATGTTCGTTGAAAAAACAACCTCATGGGGAGGTTGTTGATAGAAGCCCGCTTTGGCGGGGAAATATTATTTTTTTCTAAAGGAGGAAAAAAATGGAAAAGAAAAATGCAGTACCGACCGGAAAAAAACTTTTTTTGGATGCCCTGACCGAAATTGCCGATTATCTCGACGATGTGATTGATTGGGATCAGATTGATCCCGCCAACCCGGCGCCGGCGCCGGAAATTGATCCGCAATCGTGGGAAACGGTTGTCGGTACGCTAACTGACAACCAAAAAATTCTCTGGACGGTTTTGGAAGCCGTCACGGAAAAACTGAAAGAGGCGGAAGATGGGACGCCCTTTATGGGCGAACTGAATGAAGCCAGAGAATTACTGAAGTGTTTGTTATTTTATCATTGCAACAAACATTTCGGGTCCTATGACAGCTCCCGGGCATCAGGTATCCGTTCCGGGTATCGATTTGCGGTATCCAAATCAAGTTCGGAAACGGAGTTTTACCAAGCACTCGCCAACTTGACGATACTTCAATTGCTTTCCAATAATGACGACTAATAATTCTTCTCTTCACAGCGGTTTCGACTTGGTCGAAACCGCTATTTTTATTTGCAAAATAAAAACATTTAAATCATTAAAGAATTCCCTTTTTGCAAAAATGAAAATTTTGCTTGGTTTATTATAAATCTCGCAACAAAAAATCTCTGATATGCGCTTGCTCTATGCCCCGATAAGTCGTGTGTCCCATATACGGATCAACGGAAACGACCATTTTTTTATAATTATCCGGAATTTCCAAAAGATTTTCAAATTCTCTATTGATATTGTTTTTATGAATTCTGTAAGCGACTTGAACATAAATTCTTTCATTTTTTCTCTCCGCTACAAAATCAATTTCTTTTTCTTTTAATTTACCGACAAAAACTTCATAGCCCAATCCCAATAAATGTTTATGCACCAAATTTTCTAAAATTTGGTTGATGTCGCTTTGGTGATAACCGATTATGGCATTGCGGAGCCCCAAATCTTCAAAATAGTATTTTTCATTTATTTCAAAAATCTTCTTCCCTTTAATATCAATTCTCGGCACTTTATAAATTAAAAAAGCATCACCTAGAAAAGACAAGTAATCCAACACGATATTCGGAGAAACTTTTATTTTCTGCGAAAGCAAAAAATCGCTGATTTTTTTCGCTGACACCAATGTGCCGATGTTATCGGCCAAATAGCGACTTAAATCTTTCAAAAAAGAAATATTTCTAATGTTATAGCGACTAACCACATCTTTTAAGAGAATTGTATCATATATGTTTTGCAAATAATCAAAAACAATTTCTTCTTCCAACTTCAAGTGACGCAAATAAGGAAGCCCTCCGAACTTAATATACTTTCCAAAAGCGTCTTCATTGTTTTTCAATTTGTGAAATTGTAAAAATTCTCGGTAATCCAAAGAGTGCACATTGATCTCCAGATAGCGCCCGGACAAGAAAGTCGCCAATTCACCCGACAACAATTTGGCATTACTGCCAGTGCAATAAATATCATAATTTTTGTCCGCATTCAAACTTCTTAAAGTTTTTTCAAACTGATCGATGTCTTGAATTTCATCTATAAAAACATAATTTTTTTTGCTCTTTAAACTGTTTTTCTTAATATATTTCCAAAGATCTTGATAATTTTTAATATCATCAAATTTCAATTGCTCTTTGTTAATATAAATTACATTGGCATTGGAATTTTTTTTAATTATCAAATCCATTATTTGAAAAAGCAGGTAAGATTTACCCACCCGCCTTTGACCGGTTAACACCTTAATCAATTCCGTATCAATAAAAGGTTTTATTTTTTTCAGATACTTTTCTCTCTTAATATATTTTTTAATCATAATTAAAACTTTTCTTATTTATTATTATATTTTAATTATACTTAAAATATTTATTTTGTCAATATCACATCCCTTTGACTTCTTCTTCTACAATTCAATATCCGAAAGAAAAGTTTTTAATTTTATTTTTTCGGAAATGTTCGTTGAAAAAACAACCTCATGGGGAGGTTGTTGATAGAAACCTGCTTTGGCGGGGAAATTATAGGAGGAAAAAATGAAGCACAACACCGCCAAAAGATTTTATTTATTTTTAGCTGTATTATCAAGTTTATTATTAATTACATTGTGCATGTTCTTACAAATTTCACCATCCTCAAAAGAAGAACCTGCTGAGACTAAGATAGTCCAACTCGATCAAGAAAAATTAATCAACCTCCTCAACAGTGAGGAGGGAAAAACTCTATTTAACCAAAAAAATAAACCTTACCTACACCTAAAAACAATTTCTTTGGCAAAAAAAGAAACTTTCAAAAACCGATATTGTTAAAATGTGTTTATGCCAGAAGGAGCAATGTCGGTCCTTTATGTATGACTTTTGGAGTGGTTAGCATGTTTTTCTGGTTAGCCTTTTTTATCCTCGCTAAAAAAAATAATCTCCATTCTCCCGCCACGATCTGTTATCTGACAGATTGTGGCGGTTTTTTATTTCAAAATCTCCAATCTGTTTTTTAAGTTAAATAACAAATCTCTTTTTAAAATCGCTTTGGTGCAGTCTTTTTGCTTTTCCGTCAATACCTCTCCGAGTCCGTCTAAAATATTTTTCGTAGCAACTTTTTTATCTATAAATTCAATCAATTCTTTTAAATACTGTTTTAAATTTTTCCCGGTTCTCTTTTTGATTATTTCCTTATTAACGTCCCACATTTTAACCAAAAAATAATTAATATCAAATAAATCTCTATTGGCGGTAGCCACCCTTTCCGTTACCGCCACCAATTTATGCGCAAAAATATCTTCTTTAACCATTGTTAATACGGAAATTCCCAATAAATTTTTTAATTCATAATGATCCTCGTCTCCTCGCAAAGAAATTTCCACTTTAACCGCTTGTTTTCCTTTTTGATAACGAACCAAGAAAAATAAAGTATCTCTCTTTTTATCCGCCTTTAAAATTT
>JALULG010000008.1 GCA_027040785.1 bacterium | reverse complement strand
TCCCGGTAGTAATTTATTGAGTACTATTTTTTTATTCTTAATTTATTTTTTTTTATTTTTTTCATTTGGAATGTATATATATGGTGTTGCAATATCAATAAACAAAGAAAATAAGATAAATAATAATAAAAATAATTTAAATAATAATTTTATAAATTATAAAAAATATTAAGATATTAAATTTAGATTTATAATGAAAAAAATAAACCATTTAACAGAGGGGTCGATTTTAAAATCATTATTAAAATTATCAGGCCCTATTATTTTTGCCAATATTTTACAAACCGCTTATCAATTAACGGATACTTTTTGGGTGGGCAGATTGGGCAGTGTTGCGGTGGCGGCTGTTTCCGTTAGTTTTCCGATTATTTTTTTAATTGTTTCTTTGGGGGGCGGCTTGGCAATGGCGGGCAGTATTTTGGTTTCGCAATATAAAGGGAAAGAAGATAATAAAGCCGTAAATTATATTGCTTTGCAAACTTTATCAGCGGTTTTCTTTGTTTCAGTAATTTTGGCTTTTTTAGGATTTGAGCTTTCTTCTCTTTTTGTTTCTTTGATGAATGTTAAAGAAAACGTTTTTAGAGACGCTGTTTTGTATTTAAAATTTTCTTTCATAGGAATGATTTTCACTTTTATTTATATGACATTTCAAGCGTTAATGAGAGGTGTTGGAGATGTTAAAACCCCAATGTTTATTGTTTTGGGAACCGTTTTACTTAATTTTATTTTAGATCCTTTGTTCATATTCGGTTATAAATTTATACCAAGTTTTGGTGTTGTCGGGGCGGCTTTGTCAACTATTGGCACGCAAATGCTGGCAACAATAATCGCCTTGTTTATTTTAATAAAAGGAAAACATCAAATTTCTTTAAGTTTTCAGCATTTAAAATTTGATTGGGGGTTGATTAAAAAAATGTTTAAATTGGGTTTTCCAACTTCTATTGAACAGTCAACCAGGGCGTTAAGTATGACGGTAATGATTTTTTTGGTCAGTGCTTTTGGGACGATCGCTTTGGCGTCTTATGGAATCGGTAGTCGGATATTAATGTTTGTAATTATTCCGGCGATGGGGCTGTCAATGGCAACTTCAACTTTGGTCGGACAAAATATCGGCGCCAACAAAATTAAACGAGCGGAAAAAATAACTCATTTGAGTGCATTTATATCTTTTTTTCTTTTATCAACGATCGGTTTCTTTCTTTTTGTTTTTGCAAAAGAACTTTCAGAAATTTTTATCCCGAACGATAGGGAAGCCATTTTGTCAAGCGCGCAATTCGTCAGAATAATGGCTGTTAGTTTCGGATTTATTGGAATTCAAATGTCTTTAAACGGACTTTTTCGGGGGTCCGGCAACACAAAGATTCCAATGATTTTGTCTATTATTTCTTTATGGTTTTTACGTATTCCTTTGGCTTATTTTCTTTCCAAATATACAAGCCTGAAAGAAATCGGCATTTGGCTGTCTTTTCCGATTAGTAATGTTCTTTCCGCAATTTTAATTTTCTTTTGGTTTATGAACGGAACTTGGAAAAATAAAAAATTAATTAAAGAAATTAAGATTGTTAGAAAAGAAAAAACAATGTTATAATAAAATTATTATTAAAAGTTTTTAAGCTTTATCTCAATGGAAAAAATAAAAATAAATCCGCAAAAAATATCAAGAAGTGATATTTTAGA
>JALULG010000007.1 GCA_027040785.1 bacterium | reverse complement strand
ATATAGGCATATCATGCCGCAATATGATTTTATTCACGATAGAGACGGAAAATTAATAGTAGATTTTGTGGGCAGATTTGAAAATTTACAGGAAGATTTCCAAACCGTCTTGCAAAAACTTTCTATTCCACCAGCCCTTTTGCCCCGTATGAATGTTTCGTTATCAAAAAATATGGAAATTATAAAAAAAATAAAATACCTTCTTTTCCGAAAAACAAAAACATATACTGCTCAAAAACATTGGAAAGATTATTATGACCGGGATACAGCAGAAATAATTCGTAAGATTTACTCTCAGGATATAAAAAAATTTAAATATTCATTGTCTAGCTTATGATATTGATAGATAGAGATTGATAATGAGATATAATTATACAAAAATAGCTTATTTAAAATTTTACGTATTTATTAACGTACTATTATTTTTCTGTAGCGCTATTCCTGTATTAGCTGATAATTTTATCAAAACTGTTTTGGTTTATTACGTGACTTCCATTAATGTTGCGGAGATTCCTAAACTGGCTAAATATGATGTTTTAGTGTTAAATAGATTTAATTACGATGATGTAAATCAACAGACTTGGCAAATAATTAAACAAGCAAATCCCGCTATCAAAATATTTATTTATCAATTAGGTCCCCAAACATCAGACAACCAAGATAATTTTAAAACTGTATATCTTAACAGCATCAGTCGTTATAAAAATGCACGTAACCATTCTATGGGTGTGATTACTGATGATTTTTTCTTAAAAGATTCGACAGGGAAACGTATCAATAATCCTGCGTATCCAAAATATTGGTTACTTGATTTTGGCAATACAGCATTCCAAAAATATTGGGCCGAATCTACAGAAACAGATATAATTACTATGCCTTGGAAAGCAGATGGTATAATGATAGATAATTGTATGGCTGCAAATGCGCGGTATCTAACGAATCCTATAGGGGGGGGGAATATACCCATAAAATATCCTAACGCTGCTTCTTGGAATAATGCTATGAATAATTTTGTTGCGGCCGTTGTAAGTTACTTACACAATTCTGGTATAAAAGTTTTCACTAACAGGTGTAATAGCCGTGATGAAGCAGGATATGATGCGTGGCGTGCATTGGATATATCGTCCGGTGCGCCGGATATAATAATGGAAGAAGGTGCTTTTGCAGTGCAATGGGGTTATGGAGATGTACAATTTTATGGTGAAAAAGAATGGAAAAGACAAATAGATTTAGGACAACAAATAAAAAATTCCAAAATAGCTTATCTTAGCCATACAGATTTGACCCCGGATGGTAGCGGAATAGACAATTTTGGTAAACAAGTAACTTATTGGCAAATCCTGTGGTATTCTATGTGTAGCTATCACTTGGCAAAAAATGAAAAAAATATGCCTTTCTTTATGTTTGTAAACAATCCTTATAAACAGATAGCATGGTTTACCGAATATGAAAAAATCGACCTCGGGGCACCTTCTGGTAATTATAAAATTACATCATCTGCTGAAGCAAATATTTATTGGCGGGAATTCGAGAAGGGTTATGTTTATGTGAATCCGTCCCTTAAAGACGCTGTCAACATAAACCTTCCAGTTCCATGCGTACAATTAACTCATGAAAACCTGGATTTAAATCCCAAATCCTTGCCTGTTATCCAAAAAATAAATATTCCATCACATCATGGAGTGATCGTTATGAAGGCATCCGCTTTATCT
>JALULG010000006.1 GCA_027040785.1 bacterium | reverse complement strand
TTTATCATAAGTTTATTTTATAATTATTTTTACAATGTGGCAAGGAATTTGCGGTTTTGATTTTTTTATGTTAACATTTTGAGTAATTAATTCAGATAATTTTTTTTATGAATCGCATTTTAAGGGTTTTTAGTTCCATTTTTGTTTTTATTATTATTTTTTATTTTGGTTTTGGTATCGGCTATAACCATGCTTCCAATAAAATATTGGGAGGGTATGGCGGTAAGATTATAAATGAAAAAGAAAAAAATTTGCCCGATTATTTGAAAAAAGATGTTAATTTTAGTTTATATAAAGAGGTGGCACAATTAATTCAAGAAAATTACGTTGATCGTCCGGTTCCGGAAACGCAATTATTTTATGGCGCTTTAGCGGGAGAAGTTGCTTCATTAGGTGATCCTTATTCGGTTTTCTTTAATCCGGAACTCACCAAAGAATTTAACAAAGAACTTTCTTCCGAGCTTGAAGGAATTGGCGCGGAGATCGGGATTAAAAACAATTTTTTAACAATTATTTCTCCTTTGCCCAATAGTCCGGCTAAAAAAGCGGGTTTATTGGCGGGCGATAAAATTTACAAAATTGACGGAGAGGAAGCCCTGGAGCTTTCCCTTGGCGAAGCCGTAAAAAAAATAAGAGGAAAAGCGGGAACCAAAGTTGTTTTAACCATTATTCGCGAGGGAGAAGAAAAGCCGTTGGATATTGAAATAATCAGGGCAAAAATACATTATGATACGGTTAAATGGAAAATGGAAAAAGGAAATATTTTGTATGTGGAAGTTTCCAATTTTAATCAAGATACGGCTCAATTGTTTAATAAAATGGTAAATGAAAATATAAATAAAAATATTAAAGGAATTGTTTTTGATTTAAGAAATAATCCGGGCGGATTTTTGGATGTGGCTATTGAAATCGCCGGAAAATGGATAAAAAACGGAGATCCGGTTTTGATTGAAAGATTTAATAAAAATAAAGAAACCGTTCATCCATCCAACGGAAAAGCTGAATTTAACGGCATTCCGACTGTGGTTTTGGTAAACAAAGGAAGCGCTTCCGCTTCGGAAATTGTTGCCGGCGCTTTACAAGATTACGGTTTGGCCGTATTGGTTGGGGAAAAAACCTTTGGGAAAGGGTCGGTTCAAAGTTTGTTTGATTTAAGTGATAACTCCAGTTTAAAACTAACCATTGCCAAATGGTTAACTCCGCAAGGAAGGGCTATTGATAAAAAGGGAATTAAGCCGGATATTGAGGTTGGTTTAAGTTCTGACGATTATGACAATGATAGAGATCCGCAAAAAGATAAGGCGTTTGAAATTCTTAAAAAAAGAATTTTTAAAAAGAAAGATCAATAAATTAAATATATGAAAATTATTTTAATTAAAAATGTTAAAGGATTGGGTGAGGAGGGGGAAATTAAGGATGTGTCAGACGGTTATGCCAGAAATTATTTGTTTAAAAATAAGTTGGCGAAATTGGCCACTGAAAAAAGTATTTTGGCTTTGCAAAAAAAGAAAGAAAAAGAAGCGTTGAAAGCTGAAAAAGATTTGCTTAAAACCGAAAAGATAGTTCAAAAAATAGAAGGAATGGAAATTACGATTAAGGCCAATATTAACGAAAAAGGAAAATTATACAATTCGGTAATTCCTAAAAATATAGTAAAAGAATTAAAAAAGAAAGGATTTAAAATTGAAGAAAAACAAATTATTATGACTCCAATCAAAGAGGTTGGCAGTTATGATATATCTATAATTTTTAAACACGGATTAGAGGCCATGATCCGTATAATTGTTGAATAAAATTTATGAGAAAATTTATTTTTGTGATCGGAGGGGTAATGAGCGGAGTTGGTAAAGGAGTCGCCTCCGCTTCCATTGGAAAAATTTTACAAGCAAAAGGATTTAATGTAACGGCCATCAAAATAGATCCTTATATCAATGTTGACGCCGGGACAATGAATCCGGTTGAACATGGAGAAGTTTTTGTAACCGAAGATGGCGACGAAACCGATCAAGACTTGGGCAATTATGAACGATTTTTAAATAAAAATATCCCCCGAGACAATTATATGACAACCGGTCGAGTTTATTTGTCTGTTATTCAAAGAGAAAGAAATTTGGAATATAAAGGAAAATGTGTTGAAGTAGTTCCTCATATCCCTCAGGAGGTTATTAACCGAATTAAAAAAGCGGCTGATAAAGCAAATGCCGATTTTACAATTGTTGAAATTGGCGGTACTGTCGGTGAATATCAAAATCTTTTATTTTTGGAAGCGGCTAGAATGATGAAATTGGAATCTCCCGATGATATTATGTTTATAATGGTTAGTTATTTACCTATTCCAAATAAAATTGGAGAAATGAAAACCAAACCGACTCAATATGCGGTTAGAACCGTTAATTCAGCCGGTATTCAACCGGATATAATTATTGCCAGAAGTGAAAAACCATTGGATCAACCAAGAAAGAAAAAAATTTCCATTTTTTGTAATATAAAAGAAGAAGATGTAATTTCAGCTCCGGATGTTGATTCTATTTATGATGTGCCGATTAATTTTGAAAAAGATAACTTAGGTAATTTAATATTGGAAAAATTTGATATAGAAGTTCGTAATGGAAACTTGGGTCAATGGAAAGAAATGGTGGAACGAAGCAAAAAGGCGTCTGAAAAGGTAAAAATCGGAATTGTGGGGAAATATTTTGATACCGGTGATTTTACATTGGCTGATTCTTATATCTCCGTTATTGAGGCGGTAAAACATGGCAGTTGGTTGAATGATGTCAGTCCGGAATTTGTTTGGTTGTCAGCGGAAGATATTGAAAAAAACGGTGTGGAATCTTTAAAAAATTTGGACGGTATCATAATTCCTCAGGGTTGGGGGTCCAGAGGAAGTGAAGGAAAAATTAAAGCTATTCAATATTGTCGAGAAAATAAAGTTCCTTATTTTGGTTTATGTTACGGAATGCAAATGGCGGTAATTGAATTTGCTCGTAATGTTTGTGGTTTGAAAGGAGCTAATTCGGCTGAAATTGACCCGAAAACACCTTATCCGGTAATACATATTATGCCGGATCAAAAAGAATATTTGGAAAAAGGACAATATGGAGGAACTATCAGGTTGGGGGCTTGGCCATGTAAATTGAAAGAAAACACTAAAATAAAAAGTATTTATCAAAAAGAAGATATTGCGGAAAGACATAGGCATAGATACGAATTTAACAATGAATTTAGGGAAAAATTGGAAAAAGCCGGTTTGAGTATTGGAGGGACTTCTCCGGATGATAAATTGGTTGAAGCCATTGAAATAACAGATCATCCTTTTTTTATCGGAACTCAATTTCATCCGGAATATATTTCCCGACCTCTAAATCCGCATCCTTTGTTTGTTGAATTTATAAAAGTTTGCAAAGAACAATCAAGAAAAAAATAATGATTTATGTTTTTAGATATTAAAAAATATCCGGATAAGGTTTTAAGAAAAAAATCAGTGAAGGTTGATTTTGTTGATCGTAAAATCAAAGATTTTGTTTTGGATATGATTGAAACAATGAGATCGGCCGATGGCGCCGGTTTGGCGGCGCCACAAGTGGGGGTTAATAAAAGAATAATTGTTATTAATTATCAAGATGAAGATTTTGTTTTTATAAATCCCGAAATTATTAAAAGATCAAAAGAAACGGCTGTGGATAAAGAAGGTTGTCTTAGTTTACCGGGAGTGGAAAAAGAAGTGGAAAGAGCGGTAAAAATAACCGTTAAGTCCTTAGATTACAGTGGTAATGAAATTGTTATAGAAGCGGAGAATTTATTAGCCAGAATTTTTCAACACGAAATTGACCATTTGGATGGTATTTTATTAATTGACAAATAATAAAAAATGAGGTATTTTTTTATATTAATTTATTTGGTAATTTTGGAAGCGTTTTTAATGATGAGTGTTTTTTTTGTTTCTTCTCTTACTTATTGGAAAAACTTATCTGAACCGCAAATAATTAAAATTCAAAAAAACTATCCCAAAAATTATTTTAGTTTTGACTTGGATAAAGAGCAATATTATTTTGGCGATAAAATAAAACTTAAAATGCATTTTCGTAATTTTAATCCGGGTGATTTTTATTCTTTAAACTTGGATATGATTGAAAAAAAATCAGGCGGTTTTGTTTTAAGAAAAGAAAGAGAGGTAAATGTAAAGAAAAGAGATTATGATATTGTTTATTCGGTTGTTTTGCCAAAATATTCCGGTTGTAAAGGAATGGAGTTTGGGAGTCAATTTTTGAAATTAACACTTTTAAAAAATCAAAAAGTAATATATTCAGGGAAAAAGAAAATAGTTTTAAACGTTAAAAAATAAACGAACCTTAAAATTCAGGAGGTGAAATTATGTTGATATGGATTGATTCTTTTGTGGTTCTGGTATTAAAGTATGTTGTGCCTTTATTATTGGTTGTTTTTATAGTCTATTGCAAGATTTTGTATCCCAAATATTTGAAGAGGAGAAAAATCAAACTTAAAAAAAGATATTCCGGGAGAATTTTAACTTTACCAAACTTGGTAACCGGTTGCGGTATTGTTTTAGCCCTTGTTTCCGGATATTTCTTTTTGAAAGAAAAGTATCTTTTAAGTATTATTTGCTTTGTTTCTTCCGGAATTTCGGATGTTTTGGATGGGTTTTTGGCCAAAAAAATGAATCAACGAACTTATTTGGGGGAAAAGATTGATCCCTTGAGAGATAGAATTCTATTGTTTGTTGGTATTTTAATGGCCTGTTCATTACTTGATTTAAGGTATTATTGGTTTTTATTACCTCTTTTAATAGGCGAAGGGGGAATAGCTGTTATCGGATTTTTAAGTTGGAAAGGATTGTTTCAAAAATCCGGCAATATTCATTTGGCGGGCAAAGCCAGACAAGCGGTTCACCTTTTGTTTTTATTTATTTTCTTTTTGAATAAATTTAATTTGGTTTTTTGGCATTATTTTCAGCTAAACGAAGAGGAGGATTATTGTAATTTAATGTTAATAATGGGGATTTCCTCGTTAATAGCATTTTATTATTATTTTAAAAACAGAGTTTCCAACCACTCGTAAGGGTGGTTTTTTTATTTTTTTTGATATATTATAGTAATATATTTGAGATTTTTTAGAAAAGTTTTAGATATGAAATTAAAAACAAATTTACATTTTCACAGTTCTGAAGATCCGCTTGATCTTTTTATCAAATACGATATTTATCAAGGTATAGATCAAGCGAAAAAAGAAGGTTTTAAAGTTTTGGGTTTAACTTGCCATAATAAATTTGTTTATCAAACAGAATTTGGTGATTATGCTAAAAAAAGAGGATTACTTTTAATTCCGGGAATTGAAATTTCTATTAACAGAGGACATATTTTAATTTTGAATTGTGATAGAGAGGCGGAAAATATCAAAACATTTGCAGATTTAAGAGAATATAAGAAAAAAAATCCGCATATTTTTATTATCGCGCCTCATCCCTGTTATTTTTTCTTTTCTTTAAATAAGGATTTGATTAAAAATATCAATATTTTTGATGCCATTGAATATAGCTGGTTTTCTTTTTTGTTTTTTGATAAAAATAAAAAAGCCCAAAGAATAGCCCAAAAATTTAAAAAACCTTTCATCGCCAATTCGGATACTCATAATTTAAAATATTTAAAAAAAACTTACTCGGTTATTCATAGCAAATCTTTAAATGTGGAAGCAATTTTTGAAGAAAATAAAAAAAATAATTTTAAAAATGTTACCAAAAAAATCACTTTCTGGGAATCTTTTTCTTATTTGTTATGGTATTTTTATTCGCAAACAAAAGTTTTTCATTTTAAAATAATAGAATTTTTATTTAAACTAAAAAAAATAGAATTTTCTTTATTTGCGCGAGTGAGAACAAATTTTAAAATTTTTTTAATTTTTATTTTTTTAAATTTTAAACATTGATTTTATGAAAAAAACATTTCTTTTTCTTTTAGCTTTTTTAATAACAAGCAATCTTTTAATTTTTCAAATTTTAAATTCGCAAAAAGTTTTTGCTCAAGAAAAAAAAGAGGTGA
>JALULG010000005.1 GCA_027040785.1 bacterium | reverse complement strand
AAAAAAAATGTTTTTTTTTAGTAGTGATATTATTCAATTTTATCTAATGAATTTATTTTTTTTTCTTCTCTTTCTTCTCCTGTGCTTATTTGCGATAGCAAATAATTGAATTATTAAAACAATTCAACAAAATAAAAAATGATTATTTTAATTTATTCTTTATACAAAATAAAAAAAAATATTTTCTCTATAATTAAATTAAAAGGGATTGACTTACTATCCCCCCCAAAGGGGGAATGTAAGCAAAGGGGGAAACCCCCCTTTTGAAACCCTTTTAATTCACTTAATCAGGAGAACCACCAAGATGAAAAATTATATTAATGTTAGATTAGAAAATAGAAATCATACAAAAGAATTGCAAGATATTAAACATAATTTAAGACATATAAAAAGTAAATCAGATATAAAAAAAGAAGGGGAAAATAATCATTATTTTTATAATAAAGATGAAAAAATATGGAAATTACAAGATGAAAAAAATGCTTATAAATTATTATTACCAAAATTAAAAGAGATGAGAAAAGAACATAATAAATTATATAAAGAATTTTCAAAGGAGAAAAGAAATTTAAGAGCAAGACAATCTAGCTTTATATCTGGAGTTATTACTTTTTCAGAGAAACAAGAATATTTATATGATAATGGAGAAATGGATATTGAAAATTTTGAAAAAGCAAATATTAAAGCAGTAGAAGCATTAGCTAAAAAAATGAATACTGAAATATTATATATTTCATTTCATTACAAAGAAAAAACTCCACATTGCCAATATCATTTAAAAGGATATGATGATAGGGGTTATAGTATATTTAATAAATTTAAGAATAGAAAAGATTTATCAGAGATGCAAGATTTAGCACATAATGAATTAATTCAATATGATGAAACAATTCAAAGAGGAGAAAAAAAATATTCTGAACCAAATCAAAAATTTGAAAGAGATCATAAAGATTTTAAAACATATCATGAGGAAAATTTAAGAATTGCAACAAAAGAAACAAAAAAACAAATTAAGAAAGAATTAGAAGAATTAGAAATTTTAAACCAAAGAAAAAAAGCAGAGATGGCAGAATTAAAAGAGAGAAGAAAAGAATTAAAACTAATAGAAATGGATAAAGAAGAAAAGAAAAAAGAATATGCAAAAATTACAAACTTACAAAAAGAAATAAGGGATGAACAAGCAAAAATAAGAGAGGAGAAAAGGGAGATTAATGAAAGATGGGAAGCAATTAAAAACAAAGAAGCATATATTAAAAATTTAGAAATTTCTGCTATTGCTGATAAAATGAAAGATAAAGAAATTGAAATATTAGAGAGAAAATTGAAAGGTGCTAATGATTATGAAAATAAAATAATACAAAAATTAGTTAAAACTGTTTATCTAAATGATATAGAATATATGAAAGAAGATGCAGATGAGTATATAACTCATTTAGATGATAAAGAGAGAAAGGAAATAGAGGAATTTATAACAATATTAGAAAATGATAAGATAAAAAGTTTTAATGATGTTTATGATTTAGTTGAATTATATAAAGGAGATATATCTTTAGTTTCATTAGTTAAATTAGAGAAAGAGGAAAAATTATTTTATAATAATGAAAAAATAGGAACATATGATAAAGAGAATAATATTTATAAAATTGTTAATAAAAATAAGCTAAAAAATTGTATTAATAAAATTAAAAGGGAAATTAATACAACAGAGGTTTAAGGATATATATTATCCTTATCCTTATACTAAAAAAACCATTTTGTTTAGTATAACTATATTGAAATATCATTTTTTAAATAATATTTCAATTTTAGCAATGTTTTTTAGATAAGTGTTTTTAGTTGATTTTTTTTGAAAATTCAAACCTTTGCTAAAAACTTTTAAAATTGTTGTTTTAGGCAAACCTTTTTTAAAGTTTTGTTTAACAATATCATTTATAATCATATTTGTGAAAATTATATTTTGATTATTAATATATTGTTTATTATTATAAATAAAATTAATAACAAAATTCACTTTTTTCAGACTTTCTTTTTTTCTTGTTATTTGGCTTTTAATATTTCCAATAATAAAACTTTTTCTAAACTTAGACCATGCAGGTGTTCCATCCTCATCAAGTATCTCATTTCCAAAAAGATCTTTTTCAGCATCATATATAGCAGGTTTTCCACCTGTTTTATAATCCATATATTCCATAGTTAAATCTTTAATAATCTTTTTTTGTATTGATTTATATTTTTTAAAATCTTTATTTAATTTTTCTAAATTCATAATTTTTCCTTTATTAATTTAATATTATTAAATTATAGGCAAAGAAATAAAAAAACCATTTTTTTTAGTAGAATATATATATATATAATAAATTATATATATAAAATTTTATAAAAAAATCATTTTAAAGGGGTTATTAGACACTTTTATAGTAATAGGTATATTTTATTAAGAAAAAAATAAAAGAGGTTAATAATGCTATTTATACAGTGATGATAGTTATTTTGATGATAATTCATATAAAAAAAGTATTATACTAAAATGGAAAATTTATTTTCCACTCCTTTTACAAATGCTTACAAATGCTTCCACTCCTTTACAAATGCTTACAAATGCTTACACACCCCTACTATTATTAAAAAAACCATTTTGTTTAGTATTGGTTATATGGTTTTTATTTACTTTTAAAAAAATTACTTTTTAAAAGTTCTTTTACTCCCTAAATAAGGGGGGTTTAGAGGTTTTAAATAAAGAATATAGAAAGGATATTTTAAGATTATATTAAGAAAATAAAAATAGTACTAGAAAGGATAAAAATAGTACTAGAAAGGATAAACATAGTACTAGAAAGGATTTTTACCCCTTTTATATCCCCTATTTTAGGGGGGTTCAAAATCCTATATATATATATATATATAATGAATGAATTAATTTCATTTCATTTCATTAATTACATTCAAAAACTTTTTAAAAGTTTTACAAATAGTTGCCTTTCAGGCAATCACAGGGAGAAGAAAAGAGGAGAGAAATAATAAATTTCATTAAATGAAATAAAACACTTAAAAAAGAAATTTTTCTAATTTAATAATTTTTTTTATTTTTTTGCCTATAATTATATATACAAACTATATACAAAAGGATAAAAATCATGAATGTTAGTCAAATAAGAGAGAGAAGAAAAATGAAGAAGAAAGAAAGAAGTAAGTTGTTTACTATGAGAGTCAGTGATAATGAGATGGAACAATTCAAAAAGTTGGCAGAGGTTGCAAATATGAGTATATCAACTTATATTAAATTTAAATGTGGAGTTAAAAATAAGGAGATTAAAGATGAAAATTAATTTTTTAGATGCTAAAAGAAGTTATAAAATAGATTTTATATTTGATAAATTACAAAAACAAGAGATTGGGATAGTTGCAGGGCTTGGAGCAGCAGGAAAATCCTTATTTATATTAGATATTTTATTAGATTATTTTATTGATAAAATAGATAAAGAAAACCAGATACCCGGTTTAAATAATGGTTTATTACATTTAGAGTCAAAAAAATGTTTATTTATTACAACAGAAGATACAGAAAAAAGTATTTTAAACAGAATAAATAGAAAATTAAAATTAAAATTTAATGATTTAGAAACATTAGAGGTTAATAAAATATTAGAGGAATTAAATGATGTTTTTTATTTAGAATATGCTGATAATGCTATTGAAAGTAAGAAAATTATAGAAAAATATCAAGATTATGATTTATTAATTTTAGATACTTTATCAGTTATAGCAGAGTTAGAGAATGAGAATGATAATGCAGAGGTTGCTAAGAAAATTCAATATTTTAAAGAGTTGGGAAAAAAGAGAGATATTGCAATTTTATTTATTCATCATTTAAGTCAATCAGGTTTTAAAATAAAAGAGGAGGATGATATTTCTGGAGATTTAGTAAGAGGTGCAACCACTTTAATAAATAACTGCAGATATGCAAGCATATTAGCTAAAACAGATGAAAATTTATGTTTTAAAAATATAAAAGTTAATAGTGCAAAAATGGAAACTATTAAAATGGAAAAAGAATACTGGGAGAATGGTTTTAGAATATATAAAGGTGGAAAAGATGGATTACTTAGATAAAACAACTAAATTTACTGCATTAATATTAAAAACTATGCCTTTTTCTGCATCAAATAAAAGAGATTTATTTTATAAAAGTGAAGGAGTTTGGGGGGATAAAGAAATTTTATATGGATCAGATGAGTTATTAAATGGTTATGATTTAATAACATTAGCACAAATAGCTAAGTATTTTACAAATAGAAATTTAAAATCTCAAAAAATAAAATTTAATGGAGGGACAATAGATGTTTTTGAATTAACTTTTTTTATAAAAGATATGCTTAAAGATAGAAATATAAAAGATAATACAAATAATAGAAAATATTTATTAGATAGTTTTAGTAGATTATTTTCATTAAAAGCAATAATAAAAAATAAAGATAAAACAGAAAAAATAAATTTTATCTATAGAACTTCAGAGGATAATAAAAATTATAGAAATATTACAATATTAGCAGATGGCAAATTTATAAATGCATGTAGAGAATGGGGAATAATATTAAATTTTTCAAGATTAACAAGATACAAAAGGAATAATTATGCCATATTATTAGATAGTTATTTACAAGCAACAAAAGAGAATAAAAAAGGATTTCCATATAAATTTTCTTATCATAATGATGATTTAATTAGGATTTTAAAACTTAATGATAAAACAAAATCTAAACAAAAAGAAATTTTAAAAAAAACTTTTAAAATATTGACAGAGGAAGGGAAATTACCTGAATATAAATTTGATAGATATACTAAAAAATGGATGAGAACTGATAAATTGATAACATATATAAATATAAAATAAAGACAAAATAAGGGAGATATTATGGAAATAAAAGAATTAAAAAGAATATTAAAAACACTTAAAGAGAATAAAAATTTAGAAGATGATGAAATTATTAAATATATTGAAAACATACTAAAAAAGGGGGTTTGAAATGAATACAATTCAAGATTTTATAAATGATTATTATAATTTAGATGATATATTTTATATTGGTTTTAAATGTAGGGAAACTGATAAATGGTATCATAAATCTTTTTCAATAAATACAATAAATTATAAGAGTTTAAAGGGGCAAAATTATTATAAAAAAGATATTTATCTATCTTTAAATACTTTTAAAGATAAAGAAAAGGGGAGATTTGAACATAATGTTTTAAAAACAGATAGTGTTTTTTTTGACATAGATAAAGAGGGAAATGAAACAGTTAAAAAAATTATTAATGAATTAGGAGAGCCTTATTATTATTTGCAGACAAGCCCTGAAAAGTTTCAATTAATATATAAACTTGATAAAAGTTATCCAGCAGATGAAATAAAATTATTAACTTTTAATTTGACAAAAATCTATAATACAGATCATACTTTTGATTTGGCAAGAGTATTCAGAGCACCTTTTTATATTAATAATAAAAATGGTTTTAAAGTTAAAATAGAAAAAAGGGGGAAAGTATATACATATCAAGAGTTAAAAAAAATTTTTATTAAGAATAATTATGAATTTATTGAAAATATTCAATCAAAAAGAAAACAACCTAAACAGACATTAAAAGCTATTAAAGATAATAAACAGATATTAAAAGTTATTAAAGATAATAAATACTTTAATCCAAAAAATAAATATTATCAACAATATTTAAAAACATTAGATAAGGTTGATGGGGATAATAGTAGGGCAGATTTACAATTTATAAGATACTTATTATATAAAAAGATAAGTTTTGAAAATGCTATAAATATACTTTTTCAAGTAAGAGAAAATATATTTGATAAGCATAATAATGAAATAGATTATTATATAAATAATATTAAAAATAAGTGTTATGATTTAATAAAATAACACTTATCCTATCACTAAAAAAAATGTTTTTTTTTAGTAGTGATATTATTCAATTTTATCTAATGAATTTATTTTTTTTTCTTCTCTTTCTTCTCCTGTGCTTATTTGCGATAGCAAATAATTGAATTATTAAAACAATTCAA
>JALULG010000004.1 GCA_027040785.1 bacterium | reverse complement strand
ACACCGATGAAGACAGTTTCAGTCAAATCGCCTACATTGAATCATCTCAAAATGAAAAATTAAGCGAAGAAAACATTTTAAAAGCTTTGGAAGAACAAAGAAAAGAGATTGAGAAAGAAGAAAGAAAAAAATACTTCTATTCCCAATCAACCGGTATTACTTTAACCAGACCAACCTTATCTTTAAGCAAAGATCATATTACCGTTATCACCACCTTTAAACCAAATACCGCTTACGCTTTCAGAGCCATTGCCAAAGATCCGTCAAACAACATTGCCATCAGTAAGAAATATGTTCTCTTAACTCCTCAAAAGAACAAAACCGTCTTTGATATGATTATCAAAACCTTTGAAACCAGATTTGGTTGGTTAAAGAAGATAAAGTAGTAAGCTACTGTTATCTTGAACATTTCAGGGTCTCATGGTTTTAAGACCTACTGTATTTTTCCGAGACCCTGAAATAAATTCAGGGTGACATGGGAAAAAGTACTGTCATTCTGAATTTAGTTCAGAATCTCATGTTTGCTATATGTCATCCTGAACTTGATTCAGGATCTCGTGTTAATCATCCTGTCATCCTGAACTTGTTTCAGAATCTCGTTGATTTTTAAATCATTACTCTGTTTTCCGAGATGCTGAAATAATACTGAAATGAATTCAGCACAAGATTCAGCATGACATAAGGGGAAACGAGACCCTGAAATAAATTCAGGGTGACATGGGAAAAAGTACTGTCATTCTGAATCCTGTGTCGAACTTGTTTTGATATTATTTCATTTTCTCACTGTAAACTTTTTCTAAAAAATATGTTATACTAAAAATACTATTATTTTGAATATGCAAATACCTTTTTTAAATATTAAAAACTTTAAAAAAACGAAAGAAAAAGTAAAAAACGACAGTAGAAAAAATTTTGAAAAAGAAAAAAAAGAAAATGCCCCGATTATAGAAATAAAAGATTTAAGTATCACTTTTAATATTGGTAAATCAAATGAATTACATGCTTTAAAAAATATTAATTTAAGCATTTATCCAGGTGAATTTGTAATTATGTTTGGTCCTTCCGGTTGCGGGAAATCTACTTTACTTTTTGCTATTTCCGGATTAGAGTCCGCAACTAAAGGTGATGTGATTGTTGACGGAATAAACGTTTCCAAGATAGGTAAAAATTCAAAAGAAATGACCAAATACCATCAAGATAAAATCGGAATTATTTTTCAAGCTTTTCATTTAATACCCTCTTTGGACATAATCAAAAATGTTAGTTTGCCTCAAATTTTTAAGGGCGCTTCCAAAAAAGAAAGACTTCAAAAAGCTTATAAATTATTGGAAAAATTTAACATTCATCATCAGGCGAAAAAACTTCCTTCTCAATTATCCGGTGGTCAAAAACAAAGAGTGGCCATTGCCAGGTCTTTAATCAATAATCCGGACATATTATTGGCTGATGAACCGGTTGGTAATCTTGACTCAAAATCAGCTGAAGTTGTTTTGGATATTTTAAAAGAATTAAACGAAAAAGAAAAAAGAACCATAATTTTGGTCACTCATGATCCGAGACACTTAAATATGGCTCACCGTATTTTCTATATTAAAGACGGTTATCTTGAAAAAGAAGTGGTTAACAAAGATATCCGTCCTTTGGAAAAGCAAAAAGAAGAAGCAAAACCGAAAATTTCAGAAGAATTGGAATTAATAATGAGAACTTATTCAGATTTAAGTTCCGCTCAATTGGGATCAATGTTAATTCCGTTTAAAGCCAAACAATTGGTTCAGGATGTTTTGATTGAAATGACAAGTACTCAAATTAAAAACATTGAAAAAACAGTGGAAGAATTTTTAATGAATTTTAATACCGAAGACTATGAAACAATCAGAGAAACTTTAGATAAACCGGCTGAAAAAGGAGGGGTTGGTTTGGATAGTAGAACAGCCAAGAAGTTAACAACTAAAATTATGAATGTTTTGGAAGAAATTAAATATATTAAAGCCGAAGAAAGAAGACGTGAAGAATATCATATCTCCGATGCTTCAAAAGAGATAAAACATTTACGAAGATTTATCTTGGAAAAATACGATATTGAAATTATCAATGAAAAACAATTAAAATTGTTGGATTCGGTTTTAGAGATGAGATTAAAAAATCAAATTGACAGTTTTAAGTTGCAAAAACAATTAGATAAATCAATGAAAAAAGGAGGAGTTGGCTTGGATAGACGAAATGCCAGAAAAATTACTAAAGAAATGGAATTAATAATGCTTTTAAAATACAGTTAAATTAAAATAAGGTTTTACCAAACTCTGTTTTTGTTAATTTTTTAAATTTCAAGCCGAGATTTTTTAAAAAATAGATAAATATCGTGTTAATAATTTTTCAACAAATCGTAGGCGAAATTTAAGAAAATTAGCAAAAATTAAGGTTTGGCGATAATCTTAAAGTATAAAAAATGAAAATATTGGATTATTTTAGTTTGGCAACCAGGTCTTTGACCACAAAAACATCCAGAACTTTTTTAACTATTTTGGGGATGGGTGTTGGTATTGGAGCAGTTTTGTTTTTGGTTTCATTGGGGTATGGTTTGCAAAAAGTTTTGGTTGAAGAAATAACAACTAAAAAATCTTTTGTTACCATGGATGTCAGTCCCGGAGATTCAGATTTATTAAAATTATCAAAAGAAAACGTGGAAGAAATAGGTAAAATAAACGGAGTTAAAAGAATTTCTCCGATTAAAAATTTGTCTGCCAATGTTACTTTCAATAATTTAACCGGGGAAACTACGGCCACAATCGTTAACGCTTCTTATTTTGATATTACCGGGCTTAATGAAGAGATTGGTAAAGGAAGAGTATTTAATGATAAAGAGCTTAATCAAATTGTTATTTCCGAACAAATGAGCAAATTATTTGGCGCCAAAATTGATAATGTGATTGGAAAAAATGTTAAAATAAATCTTAATCTTTTTGATAAAAACGGAGAAATGAAAAAAGTGGAGTCTGATTTTAAAATAGTTGGTGTCCTGGAAAAATTTCCTCAAAATATGGTGTTTATCAATCAAGAGGCCTTTAAAGACTATGATTTGGGAAATTTTTCTTTACTCAAAGTGGAAGTGGTTGATTCCAGTCAAGTTAAAACCGTTAGACAAGAGATTTTGGATCATGGATACGCCGTTTCAGCCATTTCAGATATAGTTGATCAAGCCAATAAAGTTTTTAAAGCGATTACTATTGTTTTGGCTTTGTTCGGTATTATCGCTTTAGTTGTTTCCGCAATTGGAATGTTTAATACTATGACTATTACTCTCTTGGAAAGAACCCAGGAAATTGGAGTAATGAGATCCTTGGGAGCGTCCAAATGGAATGTGGCCGGTTTATTTTTAATTGAATCTATGATTATGGGTTTTTTGGGAAGTATAGTGGGGATTTTAATAGGAACATCTATGGCGCGCCTTTTTAATTTTGGTTTAAATATATTGGCGAAAAATTTAGGCGGAGAATCGGTAAATATTTTTTACAGCCCTAATTGGTTTTTGGTACTGATTGTTGTTTTTGGTTCTGTTATCGGTTTTTTAACCGGATTATTTCCGGCTAGGCGGGCCGGTAAAATAGATCCGATAATTGCTTTAAGATATAAATAATTTTTATCAAATGAATATTCAAGAAATAAATCAATATTTGTTAAAATTTCAAAAAATACCTGAAAAAGAAAAAATTTTTTTTATCCAGCATTTAAGAGTTATGATAAGGTCGGGAATGTCTTTGTCAAGAGCGTTAAATACTTTATCAAAACAAACCAAGAACAAAAGATTTCAAGAGATTTTATTTGATATTAGAGATAATATTGAAAAAGGAAACAGTTTTGCGGAAAGTTTAAAAAAACATTCCAAAATATTCGGAGAGTTGTTTGTAAATATGATAAACGCCGGAGAAATTAGTGGAAAATTAGAAGGAACTTTAAACGAACTTTTTCTTCAAATGAAAAAAGATTATGAAATAAAAGGGAAAGTTAAAGGAGCGATGATTTATCCGGCAGTTGTTTTGTTTGCTATGGTTAGTATTGGAATAGGAATGATGGTTTTTGTAGTTCCTAAATTAGCGGGAATCTTTTTGCAAGCCGGCGCCGAACTTCCTTTGCCAACAAAGATTTTAATAGCTACCAGCGATTTTTTAATTCAT
Organism: bacterium; assembly: GCA_027040785.1. Taxonomy (GTDB): domain Bacteria; phylum Patescibacteriota; class Patescibacteriia; order JAACEG01; family JAACEG01; genus JALULG01. The sequence goes on along the minus strand of JALULG010000004.1, from coordinate 1,904 downwards.
AAATCAATATTCTTAATTTTAGGATTAATATTTTTGGTTTTCGGAATAAAATTTTTTTTAAAAAACGAAAACAATAAATATTATTTTCATTTTTTTTTATTGAGAATCCCTATTCTCGGCAAGATTATTCAAAAAATAAATTTAGCCAGACTTTTAAGAACTTTAAGCTCTCTTTTAAAAACCGATATTCCGATCGCCAAAACTTTAAAAATAAGTTCTAAAGTTTTGGGAAATATTCCTTTTAGAAGGAGTGTTAATCAGGCGGCTGAAAAAGTTGTTAAAGGAATTTCAATAGCCGATACTTTAAAAAACCAAAATAAATTGTTTCCTCCGGTTGTTACGGAAATGATATCAGTTGGCGAGGAAACGGGTAGTTTGGATGATGTTTTGGCGGAAATGGCTTCTTTTTACGAAGAAGATGTGGATCAAACAATGAAAAATCTCCCTTCTATTATTGAGCCGGTTTTGATATTGGTTTTGGGGGTTGGGGTTGCTTTAATGGCCATTGCGATAATTATGCCAATGTATAAATTAACAAGTAATATTTAAAATGCTTAAAAGTAATCAAAAAGCTTTTACTTTGGTTGAAATTTTAATAAGTATTTTTATTATTACCATTTTAACATTGGGGGCTTACAGACTAATAGATTTATCTTTAAAAATTACCAGAAATAATCAATTTAGAGTGATTGCCACCACTATTGCCAATCAGAAAATGGAAAAAATCAGAAACTTACCTTATGATAGCGTTGGAACCGTGCATGGTATTGTTCACGGAGTTTTGCCGGATGATGAAACAGTTTTAAGAGGAGATATTTCTTATGATGTGAATACTTTAGTAAAATATGAAGACGATTCTTTTGACGGAACGGATATTGCTTTGGGGGGAACTGATACTATCCCTACGGATTATAAAACCGCAACGGTTAAAGTAACTTGGAACGGTGCTTTTGGGCAAGAAAGCGTTATAAATTCATCAATTATCGCTCCCCGAGGGGTGGAAACCGTAGCCGGTGGAGGAACTTTATTGATTAATGTTTTTGATGCAAACGGTTTACCGGTTGAAGATGCAAATGTACATATAGAAAATAATATTTTAAGTCCTCAAATAAATTTGGATACGAGCACCAATACAAACGGAAAGGTTGTTTTTTACGGAGTTCCGGCGTCTAACGAAAGTTATAATATTGTTGTTACAAAATCCGGTTATAGTAGTAGTTATACTTCTGAGCGAAATACTTTCAATCCCAACCCCACCAAACCTTATGCAACGGTTTTAGATCAACAAAAAACGGAAATCAGTTTTTTTATTGATAAAGTTTCCACTATAGATATACGTACTTTGGTTCAAGATTTGCCGGAAAATTGGAAAATAAATTCTGATATCACTGATGAAGAGCAGGAAAATCCCGATATGGTCATTTCGTCTTCGGGAGATTTTTATTTTGCGTGGGAAGATATGCGAAACAGTAGCGATTATAAAATATATTTACAAAAATATGATAATTTAAAAACCAAACAATGGACAAGTGATTTAAAAGTTTCCAATGTTGATAACCAGAGAAATCCGGATATCGCAATTGATAATTTTGAGAAAATATATTTAGCTTGGAATGACGATCGGAGTGGAAATCAAAATGTTTATTTATTAAAAATTAACGGTTCCGGAACTTTGGAATGGTCAACGGAGAAGAAAGCTAATTCAGATACAACTTTAAAAGATCAATTTGATCCGGATATTATTGTTCTAAACAATGATTTGACCGCCTCATCAACGATCGTTTGGACAGATGAAAGAAACGGCGATCAAGATATATATGCGCAAAAATACGATACGGACGGAAATTCGGTTTGGACAAATGATGTAAAGATAAATACGGACAGCGGAACAAGTAATCAATATT
>JALULG010000003.1 GCA_027040785.1 bacterium | reverse complement strand
CCAATACTTTCTTAGTTTCTCGTCTTTGTATATTTTTCGTGACAACTGCCACAGCCTTGTTTTAGGTTCATCTTCTTTTACCACTGAACGGAACATTATATATACAAGATTTTTAACTCTCTCTTTAAAATTATCACCTTGCGGAGCAGACAACAACTCGACAAAATCATCTTCGAGACTCATAGGCGGTACATAGTTTAATAACACCTTTTCAGGAAGAAATGTTTGAATGTAATCAATACTGTAAACATAATCAATATCACAACCCGTAAATTCAATCAAATCCACAAATTCAAAATTATCACTTCGGGTTCTCACATCCGTAATATCTCTTTCCCAATTCGATAAAGCAATATCGATTGTATCCTCTATCTCTTTTTCACTAATCCCATCATACTCTTCCAATATCTCTCGTTTGATTTTCCCAATAAAGGGGTCAAGATATTTTCTCGTAGCTGTTCCTTTTTTCCATTCAGTAATAGTCCAAAATACATCTTCGTTTTCAATATCTTTACTTTCTTTAAAGTCTGGATACTCTTTAGAAAATTCAGCAAAATTTCCACCATATTCTCGCTTGATGTCTCTTATACATGGTGCACCGTAGATGCTTTCCTCAATACCATTTTCTTTAAGTAGGGAAATAAGTTCGGCATTATTTTTTTCCATCATTTCATTGTAATACACATTTAGCAAAAGAAGATTTTCATACCATCTTAATTTATAATCAATATCCTCAACACTATCTGTGTTGTATTTTTTCTTTAAGAACCTATCAAATTTATCAAAATCTACCCATACTTTAGTATCCATAAAATCATAATACTTGTACCCATCTTCTGCTACAGTATCGACTATTTCCGCTTCAACAACTTCTTTAGATTTGGATTTCTTTTTAATCTTTGTTTTGTCAATGGAAGTTTTTGGAACCGTTGCGACATCTGTTGAGTTTGTGTCCGACACAACTTCTACTTCATCTTCTTCAACAGCAGGTGCAAATATTTCTGGAACTTCATCTTTATCATTTGTGTAATCTACTGTTTGTTCTGAGGCATCTTGACTATCTGACTCTTTGGAAAATTCAGGAACAGGAGCAGAGAACAATTCATCAATATCAATTTGGGAATGCTCCTGCTGTGGATTTTCAACTACAGTTGAATAATCTTCAACGAACAAGGGTTCTCCTATGAAATCATTCTGTGGAGTATTTTGATTTTCGACACTTGTTCTTTTCACATCTGTTTGGGCTACAGGCTCTATGCTATTTTTTGAATCTTGCTTTGATTTTTCTGAACAAGAGAACATGGGGCTTTTTTGAATAGTTTCCATAGCTTCTCTGTATAAACCATCAAAATATTCATAACTAATTTTATAGCCAGACTTATTGCTAAGTTCTTTTGAAATTCCATACTTTGTTGCCGTACTATTTTTAAGCAGTAGATACACGATATATGCAATCTTTACTTCTCTCCTATTCATTTTTTCCCTTTCAAGTTTAATGCTACAGTTTATACTATAGTTTATACTACAATTAAACAATTTAAAGTATCGCAATATAGGGATATTCGATACATTTATGAATATTTAGTGCTATAATTTATACTTGTAATTATACTACAATTATGAATGATTTTGGTTAAAAATGCTTGAAAACTCTCAAAAATGCTACAGTTTATACTATAGTTTATACTACAATTAAACAATTTAAAGTATCGCAATATAGGGATATTT
>JALULG010000002.1 GCA_027040785.1 bacterium | reverse complement strand
ACCAATTAGTAAGGCGAATTTTCAAAAACTTGTTAATAAGATAGAAATTGATTTGCAAAAATTTAAGAAAAAAGAAATAAAAAGTGAAAAAATCGGAGAAATAATTATGAAGCATTTAAAACGAGTTGATAAAGTGGCCTATATTCGTTTTGCTTCCGTTTATAAATCTTTCGAAGACCCGGAAACTTTTCGTCGCGAAATCAACGCTCTTTTGAAACAAAGAGTTAAAAAAACTAAAAAATAACTAAAAACCTATGACTACAGCCACCAAAATAAAAAATAAAGAAAAAATAACTCAAATTTTAAAAAGAGACGGTTCAATTACAAAATTTGATGACAAAAAAATTGAACAAGCCATTCTAAAAGCTTTGCAGGCCACCGGAGAAGTGGAAAATTCAGAAGAGTTGGCTAAAGATTTGACCAAAAAAGTTGTGAAAATGATTTCTGAAAAATTTCATAGTCGTTCTATTCCGGCGGTTGAAGAAATTCAAGATATTGTGGAAGAAGTTTTAATCAGAGAAAGACTTATTAGAACTGCCAAAGCATATATTTTATATCGTGATCAAAGAGCTAAATTGAGAGATGTGGAAAATTTGGTTGATTCCGGTGAGTTAATGGAAAAATATTTAGATCAACTAGATTGGCGTGTTAAAGAAAATAGTAATATGAGTTATTCTTTGCAAGGGCTTAATAATCACGTGGCCTCAACCGTATCTTCAAAATACTGGTTAAACAAAGTTTATCCCAAACAAATCGGTGAAGCTCATATAGATGGTGATATTCATATTCATGATTTGCAACTTTTAGCGCCATATTGCGCCGGTTGGGATTTAAAAGATTTGTTGGTAAGAGGATTCGGCGGAGTTAATGGGAAAGTGGAGTCAAAACCGCCAAAACATTTCCGAACCGCTTTAGGACAAATGATAAACTTTTTTTATACTTTACAAGGTGAGGTGGCCGGCGCGGAAGCGTTTTCCAATTTTGATACTTATTTGGCGCCTTTCATAAGAAAAGATGGTTTGGATTATAAAGAAGTAAAACAAGCTTTGCAAGAATTTTTATTCAATATCAATGTTCCGACCAGAGTTGGTTTTCAGACTCCGTTTACAAATATTACAATGGATTTATTTGTGCCGGATATGTTAAAAAACGATAGTGTTATTATCGGGGGCGTTCCGCAAAACGAAACTTATGGAGAATTTCAAAAAGAAATGGATATGATAAACATGGCTTTTGCTGAACTTATGATGGAAGGTGATTCAAAAGGAAGGGTTTTTACTTTTCCAATCCCGACTTATAACATTACCAAAGATTTTAATTGGGATAGTCCGGTAATGGAAAAAGTTTTTGAAATGACAGCCAAATATGGCATTCCTTATTTTTCCAATTTTATCAATTCTGATATGAATCCGGAAGATGCGCGTTCAATGTGTTGCCGTTTGCGTCTTGACAACAGGGAATTAAGAAAAAGGGGCGGAGGTTTATTTGGCGCCAATCCGTTAACCGGTTCAATCGGGGTGGTAACTATCAATTTACCGAGAATAGGTTATTTGGCAAGAAAAAAATATCCGAACGATCCGGAAAAAGCCAAAAAGTATTTTATGGAAAGATTGGCGAAGTTAATGGATTTGGCAAGAGACAGCTTGGAAATCAAAAGAGATATTATTGAAAAATTGACTGAAAAAGGTCTTTATCCTTACGCTAAATATTATCTAAACGGCATTAAAGCCAAATTTAACAGGTATTGGCAAAATCATTTTGCCACAATCGGTTTAAACGGAATGAATGAGGCGGCGGTTAATCTTTTGGGAAAAGATATTGCTTCTCAAGAAGGTCAGCAATTCGCTTTGGATGTAATGGATTTTATGAGAGAACGAATCGGTTCTTATCAAGATCAAACCAATAATTTGTATAATTTGGAGGCTACTCCGGCCGAGGGAGTTACCAGAAGATTTGCCAACACTGATAAGAAAAAATTTCCGGATATTATAGTGGCTAATGAAAAAGAAGTGAACGAAAAAGGCGCTTCCCCATATTATACTAACTCCACTCATTTGCCGGTTGATTATTCAGATGATATTTTTGAAGTTTTGGATTTACAAGATGAATTACAGACGAAATATACCGGCGGAACGGTTGTGCACGGTTTTATTGGGGAAAAAATGCCATCTGTTGAAGCGACAAAAAATTTGGTTAGAAAAATAGCTGAAAATTATAAATTACCTTATTATACGATTACGCCTACTTTCAGTGTTTGTCCAACTCATGGGTACATTGCCGGTGAAGAGTATAAATGTCCAAAGTGCGAAGCGGAAACCGAAGTTTATTCTCGGGTTGTCGGATATTTAAGGCCTGTTCAACAATGGAACGATTCCAAACAATCCGAGTTTGAAAAAAGATTGGAATATCTTGTAAATTAAAATTCAAGCTTTTTTAAAAAACGAAAAGGCGAAGTTATCTCGGCTTCGCCTTTTCTTAATTTGAATATTAAAATATGTTAATAGGCGGTTTTCAAAAAGTTTCTTTGATAGATTACCCCGGGAAAATGGTTGCTATTGTTTTTACACTTGGTTGTAATTTTAATTGCCCGTATTGTCATAATCGCGAATTAATTTTTGCCAATAAATTTCCCAAAGACAGATTAATTGACGAAAAAGAAATTTTTAATTTTTTAAAAAGACGTAAAGGGCTTTTGGAAGGAGTTTCCATTACCGGAGGAGAACCCACATTGCAACCCGATTTGATTGATTTTATTTCAAAGATCAAAGAAATGGGTTTTTTAGTTAAACTTGATAGTAACGGAACCAATCCGGATGTCTTGGAAAAATTAATAAAAAACAAACAAGTGGATTATTTGGCAATGGATATCAAAGCCCCTTTACGATTTAAAGATTATCAAAAAATTTCAAAAATTAAAAATGAAAAGTTATTTGAAAAAGTTTTAAAGAGCGTGAAACTCATTTTAAACAGCGGAATTGATTTTGAATTCCGGACATCTTTAACACAAGGACTTTTAAACAAAGAAGATATTATTGATATTGCCAAGAGTATTAAAAGTGATAAACCTTATTATTTGCAAAATTATATTAATCCTCAAAAAGAAGAATTGGACGAAGAGGATAAAAAGAGGTATAATGAATTTAAACCGCTTTCCGATGAAGAACTTAATGATTTGGCAGAGGCCGTTGAAAGCGTGGGGCAAAAATGTATAATTAGAAATTAATTTATGGCCGAGAAAAATAATTCAAAAGAAAGTAATGAAGAAAAAATTATCAGACTTTTGGAAGAAAATCTAAAAGTTTCCAAAAATATTTTAATGTTAAGCCGTAAAACCAGACATTGGATTTTGATTCAAAAGATTAAAGGTTGGTTTTATGCGCTTTTAATTATTGTGCCAATATTGTTTGCGATATTTTATTTGCCACCTTATTTGCGAAATTTTTTCACGGAAATTCGCAGTGATGTTAATGAAATTATCGGAATTAATCAAGAAAAGATTCAGGTGGAGTTAAGCCCCGAACAATTACAAGAACTCAAAGCCGTTTGCAGTCAGAGTAAAAGATAAATTGTAATTATTTTTAGTTATACTGAATCGCCTGCTGTCATACTGAATTTATTTCAGCATCTTGTTTCTCCTCATGTCATGCTGAATTTATTTCAGGGTCTCGGAGGATAAAATATAACTTAAATCCACGAGATCCTGAAATGTTCAGAATGACAGCGCTTTTTTCTATCATGCCAATTCCCCCTGTCATGCTGAATTTATTTCAGCATCTCAAAGGAAAGAGTAAAACCTTAAAAAACACGAGATTCTGAAACAAGTTCAGAATGACAGTAGAATTGACACGAGATTCTGAAATGTTCAGAGTGACATATGGTTAACACGAAATTCTGAAATAATACCGAAACAAATTCGACACAGGATTCAGAATGACATGTGGAGAACGAAGATGAGATTTTGAATAAGTTATGATGATAGTTTTTTAAAAACATAAGTTTTTGAAACTTTCAAATAATATAAAATTAATCAAATTATTTTAATTTAATATGACAAAAATTTAATTTTTTTAATAAAGAAATTAAATTTTTGTTTATTTAAAAAATATGAATCACAAAGAAAATAATCAAAAAACTTCGGAAATTAAAAAAATAATGTTCGGTGTTATTATTGTTAGTTTATTGGTCGGAACCGTTGCCGGCGGAATTGCCGGTAGTGCGTTTTCTTATTTTGGGATAAATTATTTAACAAAAACACCTCTTGTTGGAAAAACGATTCAAAATCAAATAATCAAAAAAACAAAAGTGGAACAATTGCAAGAACAATCGGCCACTATTGAAGCTGTTAAAAAAGTTTCTCCGGCGGTTGTCAGTATTATTATTTCCAAAGATTTAAGTAAATATTATCGGCGCAATGATATTGATTTTTTTCCTTTTGATGATTTTTTTGATTTTGATATTCCGGAAAGTCGCCCGCAAAAAAAGGGTAAACAGGAAATTGGTGGGGGAACGGGTTTTATTGTTGACGGTAAAAAAGGACTTATTTTAACCAATAAGCATGTGGTTGCCGATGAAGAAGCGGAATATTCCGTAATTACCAATGACGGTAAACGTTATGATAGCGTTAAAGTATTAGCCAAAGATCCGATAAATGATTTGGCGGTTTTAAAAATAGAAGCAACGGATTTGCCGGAAATCAGTTTTGGTGATTCAGATAGTGTGGAAATCGGTCAAACCGTTATTGCCATCGGTTTTGCTTTGGGAGAATATAAAAATACCGTTACCAAAGGAATTATTTCCGGCAGAGGGAGAACCATTTTTGCCGGCGGTTCCAATGGTTCGGAATCATTGGAAGATGTTTTGCAAACCGATGCGGCCATTAACCCGGGTAATTCCGGAGGCCCTTTGGTTGATTTACATGGTAATGTAATCGGAATTAATACGGCTATTTCTCGTGAAGGACAATTAATCGGTTTTGCTATTCCGATTAATGAATGTAAAAGCGTTTATGAAAGCGTTAGAGACACCGGAAAAATTTCCCGAGCGTTTTTGGGAGTTCGTTATGTTTTGTTAAATGATACCATTGTTAAAAAAAATAATTTAAAAGTTGATCACGGCGCTTTAATTGTTAGAGGCAGACATGCTGAAGAATTGGCTGTTATTCCGGGTGGTCCGGCTGATAAAGCCGGTTTGGTTGAAAATGATATTATTTTGGAAGTTGATGGACAAAAAATAGATCAGAAACATAATTTAAGAAAAATTATCGGCAGACATAAACCGGGTGATGAAGTGATAATGAAAGTTTATCACAAAGGCAAAGAAAAAACGGTCAAGGTTAAATTGGAAGAAAGAAAAATAGATTAAATAAAACCGCCGAAAGGCGGTTTTAAAATTCTTTTTGGAATTTCAAAATTCTATTTATTATTTTTTTAAATTTCATTTATAGGATTCCTTTAAAACAAAACGCCATAATTTATTCTTATATTCTCCGGCATAATCTATCCCGATTCGGGGAGTAGCGATAATGTTTTTCTTTTTTGTTTGATTATTTAAAATATAAAGTTTTGTTTCTTTGAGATAAGCTTTTTTTTCATTAAAATTTTTATTTATTTTTAAGGCCTCACATAATTTTCCCGGACCGTTTGTTAAAGTTTTTAAATTTTTATTACGACGATTTTTTTTAATAATTTCAAGACCTTTTATCGGTTTGACCGCTCTGATTAAAACAGCGGCCGGATAATCTTTTTTTTCAGTAACAACATTTAAACAATAATACATTCCGTAAATTAAATAAACATACCAAAATCCGCCCTTGTCAAACATTATTTGATTGCGAGGTGTTTTTCCTTTGGAAGCGTGACTGGCCAAGTCGTTTGGTCCCAAATAAGCTTCTGTTTCAATTATTTGAGTGATTATTTTTTTATTTTCAAGTTCTCTGACCAAGAATTTTCCCAAAAGATCTTGGGCGATTTTTAAAGTATTTTGTTGATAATATTTTTGCGGTAAAATTTGAGACATTTTATTTGTCAGAATATTTATTATCAGTTAATATTTAGTATAATATAAATATTTAAAAACATTAAGTATGTCTC
>JALULG010000001.1 GCA_027040785.1 bacterium | reverse complement strand
GTGATATAAAAAACATGCTTTCGAAAAAAAGAGCTAAAAGCTGCAGTTTTAACGATGCTGTAAGCTTTTTAATTCAGTTTTACGAAAAACATAAGAAAAGCAGAGATTTTAAAGTGATAGAGGAAATAATGTATGTTTTGGAAAAATACAAAGAGGTATGACCATGAAAATGCGTGCATGCCTAACGTGCTTTTACAGTAAGGTATTCAGAACTACAAAAAACAGCATGTAAGTGATAGAAGACAGCTACAAGCATAAATGCAAGTATATAAGCCTAAAAGCCGTTGCAGAGGTGCTGAAAAGTGAAGATTAAGTTTTGCTGCATAGCTAAAAGCTGCATACTTAAGCATTCCAAAAAATTTCCTTATTCTCTTTGTTTTTATTGTGATAATTTGATAATTAAGGTGGGTGGTTAAAATGGCTTGGGAGTATAAGGATTTAGGAGATCCCTTGTGTATAGGATGCGAATTTAGGAGACATACAGAAGAAGGCTGGATATGTGCTGTGCATAACTATAAAATACGTAAAAAAGGCTGTTGGTTGATAGATAGGGCAAGATGTGAATGGTTTAAGAGGAGGGCTGAATGATGCAATGTGAAGACTCTTTTAGTCCAGATATCGAAAGAAAGGAATTTAAAAAACGAAAAAGAAGAAAGTTTAGGAAAAAGAAGATAAAAGAAGTAATACAGTTGACATTAAACGGAGAAGAAGCATGGAAAGAAGATTATCATGCAAGGTGGTGAAAATGTTTCGGGGATATTATTACTGTGCCTTACGACAAGGCAAGGCTGCTTTTAAACATACTTAAAAAAAATTTTGGGGGATGACAATGACAGCGAGGTATTTAACAATATTAATGGTTGAAGGGCTAATATTGGCTACACTAATAAGTTTTACATGGTTTTTAAGCGATATCTACCGTTACCATGAAATTTGCTATGTTTACGATTTTACAACACCCTATGAGCTATTGTTAGCAGCGTTCTTAGTTTTTTACCAAATACGAAAAATATGGCTAATGCTTGAATTATTACCACGATACCAAGCCCTTCAAGAAGCCAAAAAGATAGCTAAGGAATTTGAACAATATTGCGAGCAAAAGCCCTAAACTCTTTTATTTTTTAGTAAACTTTATATATTTGTTTGAACATAAAACATTTTGGTGATGCGGTATGATGTTGGTTGCCAAAAATGCTATATACGACCTTAGGGCTGCCAAGGCAATACAAGTTTTGAGTAAGGGCTTGAGAATAGACTATGACCCAGAGCATCTAATACCAATTGTTTTTCCAGATGACATAGAACTTAGCGAGCTTGAAATAGAGCTGCTAATTGACTACATAGTAGAAAATAAGGATAAAAAAGTAAAAGTGAAGCTCGAAGAGCTTTTAGAGGAGATTAAAGCAAAAGCAGAAGAAATAAAGAAACAAGAAAAGAAAGAAGAGAAGCAGAAAAAAGAAGAGAAAAAATAAAATTCTTTTTTTTAATTTTTTTAAAAAAATAAAATCAGAAATTGTAGAAACGTTTGCGGATATATCTATGTGCACCTAACAAGCCATCTTTTTCGAACATTGATAATATATCAAACAGAAACTGAACTGTTTCGTTTATTTCATCTGTAAATCTGTTGTTCTCTTCCAATTTTCTAACTTCTTTGTTTATTAATTCTCCGAAAGCATTAATAGCATTTGTAAGCATTCTTTCTTGTTCTTTTTTAAGTTGTTCGTAAAGTGC